>NZ_JALAHD010000036.1 GCF_022712095.1 Chryseobacterium sp.
GAATAGCAAATTTAAAAAAACAGCAATTATAAGTTTAAAATAAGTTTAATCTTGTTTTTCAATGAAATAAGTTCTTTCAGAGAATCGTTTAATCTATAATTAAATATCGACGTATTAAAAAAAATATCCCTCACAGAAGGCTCTGTAAGGGAATTCTTTACATCATATCAAATTATCTTTCTACAGCTTTCTTCATGGTATGATCCGGACGTAAAACTCTGTAACGTACTTCCAAATTTTTAGGTACATAAAATACTAAAGGAAGCTTACTGTTATATCTCACAATTTCCGGCTGAAGAGTCACAAACTTTTTCGTAAGTTTATTATCCGGGCAACCCATCATAGTCCCTCTGGTTTCTCCTTTTGATTCTACTTCATAGTAATTGTACCCCCAACCTTCTAAATCCTGAGTTTTGACCTCTCCCATTAAAGCATGATTATTACAATCCAGCATTTTTTCCATTCCTACAAAAAATTCTACTTTCAGATCTTCTTCATTTTTTGCAATAGGCAGCTGAATATAAACCTGCTTATATCCATCCTTTGCTTTAGGGAACATTTCGATTTCCAGTTTCTCAAACTTTTCTGCTTTTTTCTGTGCAAAAGCGTTTACTCCTACTACCAATACAACTCCAGTAATCAAAGTCTTTAAAAATTTCATTTCTTTTTGTTTTTTAAGTTAATTCTTAAAGCCAAAAATCATTCCAAAACACAAAAATATTTTATGATATTTAAATATTGATATATATTTTATAACATATATTTCTTATTAAGAATCAGTTATAAAATAAAAAAAAAGACCTTCATTAGTGAATAAAGGTCTTTTCTATATTTAAACTAGAACTTTTCTGTGACTTTAACTTCCTTATCTACACGCAAAATTTTATAGCTCACCTCCATGTCTTTAGGAACATCTATTGCTATCGGGAGTTTACTTGAATAATAAATAGTCTTTCCAATTGATACGAATTTTTTGACTTTTTTATTATCTCCGCACAACATCAGGGTTTGTATCACATTAACGTCTTTTGCTTTATAGTGCTCATAAACAATACCCTTTTTATCAAAAGTTTCTTCTAATTGAATACTTCCCTCCATACCGAATTCATTACAAACATCTGCATTTATGTTTTTTCCGATTAAAATCTCTATTCTTAAATCTTTTTCATTTTGAACGGCAGGCAGCTTAATAAGCATTCGTTTATAGCCTTCGGGCACTCTAGGATAGTTTCCACTCTCCACTAATTTTACGGATCCGTTATTCTTTGTCTGGGCATAATAAGCATTGGCTCCTAATAATAGGACGGATGCAACAACTGTTTTCAATATTTTCATCATGTATGTTTTAGTCTAAGTATGTACAAATACTATTCCGAAACTTTGACCTCCGAACCTTTGGTATGAGCATTCATTTGCGGTGCATAATAATTCTGCATCGTAGTAATTCCATTGGAAAACTTTCCTGAAGCATTAACGACCACATCATATTCAAATACATATTTTCCTTTCGGCATATATTGAATATAGAAATTAGTGGAGGCATCTTTGGCAGATTGATAGTATCCCAGATTATTTTTCCACTGGTATCCGGACAACACATCTACAGGTTCAAAGCCTGCGGCTCTCATATCTTTGATATGGATATATTCCATCGCACGGTCGGTATTCAGGATCATCCTGACAGTTACTTTATCTCCTAATTTCAGAGGGGAAGCTGAATCTATTTTATACAATTCTTCTCCATTAGCTGTTTTTACTTTTTTATAGAATTCTTTGGTGATCGAAATATAATTTTCTGAAGATTTTATTTTATCCAGATCTTCATAATACTGCCAGAATAATCCTCCCTGAACAATTCCCGGCCCGGGCTTGGTTACCGTTACGGAACTTAAATTTTTATCTACATGATCAGTTCTTACCACAGATTTCACATACCCTGTAGCCTGAGTCTGAGGTTTCAGTTCTTTTCCTCCCCAAACAATGGTAGCTTTATCGCTTTCAGAATCTGTCCATGATTTTCCTGAATTCATAATGGTAAAAATAACTTCCGCCGTATTTCTGGAATTCCCCCAGGAATTGACCTCTTTTTGAGTTACCAGCCAGATTTTCATTTCTTCAATAAAGTTCTGATCATTCGATTTCAGCCGATTAAATGCTTCTAATACTCCGGCATGATTCACCACTTTTGAACCGAACCATCCCCAATCATCTAAATTCTGTTTCCAATATACACCTTGTGTTTTGGTCTCCGTAGAGGTTTCTTTGAGGTAATTCATTAATTTATCTGAAACATCTTTTAATCCATAATCATTCATTAATAAAGCAGTACGATGCAGCCCAAAGAATGTAAAGTCTGTGATTTTAGCCGTTTTTGCTTTCTGTTTTACCAATGATTTTAAAACAGCTCCTTCTCCTTTTAAAGGATATTGTTTTTCCCAGTAATTACGGGTATTAAGATAATCCAGAGTCCAGTTATTCCAAATATTTTCTTTTTTATCATTCCAGTATTTACCAATTTCATTATCAACATACTGAATCAATTTAGAAACCATTTCATTCTGGGAGGAAGTCTGATAATCTTTCGTATTATCCTTTAGCCATAAATTTATTTTTCCTAAGTTTTTAAGAATATACAGAGAAACTCCATACGAACTCGGGTAACCTGAATACCAAGAAAATCCACCATCGGGATTCTGAAGTTTTTTAAAATCATCCCAATCCTGATTAATAGAATTTTTCATCGTATTGGCATCAAATAACAGGGCCAGTTTCTGCATCTGTTCTTCTTCATTTTTACTTTCCAATACCCAAGGGGTTTCTTCCAGTAGCAACTGTTTCAATTCCTGATTTCTATCAAGATTTGATTGCAATAACCCTTTATTCTGATATTCTTCAAAAACAGTTTTCATTTTCGGATTTGCTTTAAAGATCTCCGAAGCCAGCACATCTGCAAACCATTTATTGAAAATAACATCTGCTGAAGTATCCTGATCATTTTTCAGGCTTGGCAAAGCAAACATGATTTCCCATATAGGGTTAGTGGTAAGTTCCAATGTATTAGACACACTGGAAACCGTTGCTGAATTGTTATTTTTAAGATGATCAAGCACAAAAGTTTTTGTTTCACCTTCTTTTACGAATACCGGGACAGCATCAGTAACCAGCATCCTGTTAGGAAGGACTGCAATTGCCTGCTGCTCCCCATCAGAATAAGCTCCTGCTTTTGCCACCACTTTTAAAATAATAGAAGACACAGCATCCGGAACTTTAATCTTCCATGTTACGACAGAGTTTCCTTTTTCACTAAGGTTAAACTGCTGAGATATGGCATTTAATCCAAATTTAGAAGAAATATCCTCATTGGTAAGAGCATCTAAAACCTGAACCTGCGCCGTCCCGCTAAGTTTTTTATCTGTAAGATTAGATAGCTTGGACTGAAGATTCAGTTCATCCCCTTCTCTTAAAAATCTTGGATAATTAGGAGTAACCGAAAACTCTTTTTGGGTAATCACTTCTTTTTCCAATGTGGCTGCTCTTGCATCTTTAGTATGAGCCAGGAACATCAGCTTCCATTTGGTAAGCGCTTCAGGAGAAGTAAATTCAAAATGTACATTTCCTTCTGCATCTGTTTTTAAATCAGGATAGAAAAAAGCCGTTTCATTGAGGTTTTGGCGAACAGGCACCTTTTCCAGATCTTCCTTCTGACCTCCTGCCGCTGTATCGGCAGCTGCCTCAGCTTTAGTTACAGACGTTTCCATTAATACACGTTCTTCCCTAGGAGCAGCTGCCGGAGAGGGCGGAAGTGCACTTTTATATGCAACGTTTCCTCTTACATTAATACCTGCAACATCCCCTTGTAGCGCATTAATAGCCATTCCATCATTATAAAGACGGTAATCAAACCAGTTAAATCCTGGGATCCCTACATTAGCAGGGGTAAAATAAGGCAGTCTCTTATAATAATATTTTTGTTCAAGATATTGATTTATATCATAAGAAGAGATTATAGAATAAGTAGTGTATAAATTCTGCCAGTTAAAATTATTAACTGCAAACTGATCAAGCGACATATCATACATATTAGCCAATACTTCTGCATTGACCTTTTCTTTGTCATTCCCCAGCACTTTTACGGACCATTTCTCTTTTGAATTCGGCTCCAGCTTATCTCTGAATGTAATAGTTTCTATTCTTAAAGGCTGTTCCGTATCTTTAATTTCCAAATTAATATTTTGAGTCTGAACATCATTAAAAGCAACAATCTGGAACTGAATATTCAGGTTGGAAATACTCTTATCAGTAGGAATTACAGCTGTATATTCAAGCATTCCATTTTTCAGTTTTTGAAATTCGTAAACCGTTTTCCCGGAACCATCCTGTACAAAGATATTCACCAGCGCATCAGGAACAGCAGAATACACGTACAGCTTTGCTTTTCCTCCTCTTGTCACTTTATCCTTAGGACCTACAACCGTTAAAAATGTTTTCTGATCTGATTTCAGGAAACGCTGATCCCATACACTGAAGTTCTGAGATGTTCTGATCGTATCTTTTCCTTCAATATTATATAATTCCAGCTGATAATCTCCGGCTTCCAGCTTACCGAGATCCAAAACTCCGGGTTGTCCTGTTTTGATTGAAACAATCTTAGATTTCCAGTTTTTAATTTCATCATTCTTATCAAAACGGTCATGAGGGAATTTATTTACAAATTCACTTTTTGAGAACTGAGGAAGATCCTGAACTGCCATCTGAAAGTTATCTCTGAAAATTCTATCGGGAGCTTCCAGTTTCGAAAGTTTCACCTGGTAAGATTTCTGAAGATCCTGATCGTTATAGTTTTTAGTTTCAACTTTTATTTTAACCGCTTCGTTTCCTAACGTATTTTTTATTTCATCAGCTTTAATATAATGGGAAACCGATGCTACTTTAAGTTGGGTATTGGTAGATTGCGTCTCTCCATTAATATCCGTTACAGAAGCGTTAATTTCATAATTATCTACCTGAATTCCTTCTAGTTTTTCATCTTTTTTAAGTTCCAGACGGATCACAAATTCTCCCTGATCATTAGTTTTTACTTCTCCTAAAATAGAGTTCTCACTGCTGTTATCCTGAGGATACCACCAGAAATACCTCCATCGGATATTATGTTTTTTGATTTCATAATTTACATTGGTATTACTTAAAGGAACTCCTGAAAACATCATTGCCTTTCCTTTTAACTCTATGCTTTGTCCATATTTATATTCGTCTTTTACAGGATCGAAACTAAGTTCGAATTTTGGCCTTTTATATTCTTCGACTCTTAGATCTTTATATCCCGCTTCAGCTGAACCGTCGGTTCTCAAATAAAACACCCCGTTGAGCTTTCCTTTAGGAAGTATAAAGCTTCCATGATAAGATCCGAATTCATTGGTCATAAAGCTTTGTGAAGAAACTTCCTGATTATTGGCATCCAGTAAAGTTATTTTCTGTTTTACCCCTGAAGCCACAGATTCTGTTTCTTTACTGAGTTTAGTATTGATGACTTTAAAATAGATAATCTGTCCCGGTCTATAGATAGCACGGTCTGTAAAAATCTGAGTCTTTGTACGGTCATCTTTATTAGGATTATAATCTGCAACATTATTATCTCCGTATACCTGCATCATTTGAAAATCATTGGATCCGGGATGCTGAATCAAATAAACCCTGTAATATTCTTTGGTTTTACCTGCTGGAAATTTAAATACTCCCTGAGCATCAGTTTTTCCCTCAGTTTTATTAAATGTCTTATTCGCTATAAATTCATAAAAAGCCAGATTCTGATTAGCCTGAGGTTTTCCTGTCTCACTATTTACTAATTTCAGTTCATTGGAAAGCTGGTTTCTGTCCGTCTTGGTTTGATAAATGATTCGATTATTAGAAACCAAAAAGTAGAAATTCTGATTCGACGCATTACCGTCCCCTACTCCTTGCCCTTTCACCTGATAATCAACCACATAAATTCCGGAAGGAAGCGACTTGATTTCCAGTGATGTTTTATGCAGCTGATAATCTTTCAGATCAGACAGATGGTATGTTTCTTTTCTTACCAGCCTTTTATTTATCTTTCCAAAAGCATTGCTGTAAGAATTTCCCGCATACTGCATGAATGATGTAAAATCATCTTTTACTTCATAAATATTCAGATCAAACTCAGCTACATTTTTATATTCTGCTACAATATGAACAGGCTTATTGGTTTGAGTCTGTCTTTCATATCTAATATTCAGTGAAGGATTAAGAATCTGTGCTTCTTTATTTTTAATATTTTCAATGAATAAAGACTTCGGGTATTTATTTTTAGTCTGATCTGCGATATTCAAGGCTTGTTTCATCTCCTGCTTATCCATGTATTCCTGCATCAGTCCTTCCAGGATCAGCACTTTATAATCCCCTTCCGTATCAGAATCAACGAGGTTCTGCAACTTCTCCATTTTATCTTTACATTCATTAATACTACAATTCTGCAATATTTTCTGATGGGTAAAATAGAGTTTTGAATTTCCGGTATTCTTTGCAATCAATTCATCATAAACAGCATTGATCTGACTTTGATTGGCATTAAGTTCATTTTTAGTAAAAAGATTCCTGTTAGATAAAAAATTAATTTTCTTAAGGCCATACCAATCCAGTAAACTAGGGAAATAATTTATATTTTTCGTATCTGAAAAAATTTTTTGGTATTTGGACAGAGCTATTTTCCCCATCTCGGGTTTCTGCTTATCAAGCTCCTGAAAATTACTCTCAAGATAATTTTTAAAATCAAGTTTACTCCAGGTTTCTATCTGTGAAACATCCTGCGAATTGATATTGGTTCTCCCATTTATTTTCCAGGCATTCGTATTGTAATAATCCATGAAAAAACCACTCAGCAAAACCTGATAAACCAGCTTTTCTTCTCCTTTCAGCTTTTTCTCGGTATCCTGAAGTTTACTGAAAAACTGAGATGCTGCATTATTCTGATCATCATCTCCTGTTCTGTTTACAATACTAAATTCTGCTTTCAAAGAATTGATAAGCTGTAATACATTATTTTCTTTCATAGCCTGATTCTGTATTTCTAAAACGATAGGAAGATTAGATTTATAAGCTCCTTTTTCACTGTTATCAGCAATCTTTTTCCACTGATCCTCATAATATTTCTGGGCAGAAATTAATGAGAAACTCAGCATAGAAAGCAAAAGCACAAAAGTCTTGTAAAATCTTTTCATATATATTATTTTTGATCAATGAATTTTTTAAAAATACTGAAAAAAACTGTTATAGATAGCCAGTTATATGTCTCCCTTATGGGAACTCTTTTCGCAGTATTTTTCATGGAAGAGCAAAAGACGTTCCGTTTCCCTAGTATATTCTTAATTTTCATTACTTATTTCAGCGGTTATCTTTATACAAAATACCAAAAAACAAAATATTTTAAAAGAATATTGATTATTAATGCGATTGCAGGAATAATCTGTGCATGTTTAATTATCATCAACCACAATGAAGTCAGGCTCATCAAATGGTTCATTATTGTCGTTTTAGGACTTCTTTACAACAGTTTTTTCCTTGACATCTATATCCGTAAAATTCCGTTATTAAAGGTTTTCTATGTAGGATTGGTTTGGGCGTTAGTCAATTGCTGGCTTACCTTACCTGAATTTGACCTTCCTATTTTCCTCATCAGTTTCTTTTATATCACGGCTCTGGTACTTCCTTTTGACATCCGTGATATGAATAATGATACGATTGAAACCTTTCCAAAATTAATAGGAGTTCAGCATACTAAAAATATTGCTTATTTTCTGGTCTTCCTGAGCATGATGATTGCCAGCCTATATCTGGAACCTGCATATGCGACAGCTTTTTTTATAGCAGGCTGCATTACTTATATTCTCATCTATTACTCTGAAAATAAAAGGAATAAACTCTATTTTTCATTCGGTGTGGAAACCTGTTCTTCACTTCCTTTTTTATTTTTAGGAATAATGAAGTATTTTTGAATCATGATTATTAAGAAACTTTCTGTATACAATTTTAAAAACCATTCAGAAAAAGTATTTGAATTTTCCCCGCAGATCAATTGCTTTGTTGGAAATAACGGTGTTGGAAAAACCAATATCCTTGATGCATTACATTATCTTTCAGTCGGAAAAAGTTTTTTAGGAAATACAGACCTTAATAATATTATGAAAGATGAAGATTTCTTTACGATCGATGCGGAAATTCAAAACGATGAAAGTGAAGATATCATTAAGATCTTTCAGCCCAGAGAATCCAAGAAAATCATTAAGAAAAATGATAAAAGCTATGACAGGATGGCGGATCACATCGGATACCTGCCCAGCGTAATGATCTCACCTTATGATTCCAATCTGATTTCAGATTCCGGAGAAAGCCGAAGGAAGTTTCTGGATGCGATGATTTCCCAGACAGACTCGGAATATCTTTTTGATCTTATTCAGTACCAAAAGGCCGTTCAGCAAAGAAATGCCTTATTAAAATATTTTGCAAAAAACAGGACTTTTGATAAGGATGCCCTGGAAATATATGATGATCCTATTACCCGGTTCGGAACCAAAATTTTTGAAAAGAGAAAAGAATTTGTTGAAAAACTTAACCCTATTATTCAGAATTTTTATCAGATTATTTCGGGAGGAAAAGAAATGGTTTCGGTGATTTATGAATCCCACCTGCTTGAGAATTCTTTTGAAAACTTATTACAAGAAAGCATAGAAAGAGACCGGATGCTTACCTATACTTCAAAAGGAATTCACAAAGATGATCTTCTTTTTGAGATGGATCATATTCTGATTAAAAAGATCGGTTCGCAGGGACAGCAAAAGTCTTTCCTTATTTCTCTGAAACTAGCTCAGATGAATCTTGTGAAAAAACTGGCTGGGAAAACTCCTATTCTGCTATTGGATGATATTTTTGATAAGTTAGATGACCAAAGGGTTTCACAACTTATTGAACTGGTTAACAAAGAAAATTTTGGACAGATTTTTATTACGGATACTCATAAGGAAAGAACGGAAAGTGTAGTAAAGAAAATCAATGAGGAAAGTATTATTTTTGAGATTTAGTCATCATGAAAAGAAGTAAAAAAAGAGAATTCCAGTCTTCAGAGCTTGTAAAATCTTTTGCCAGAATCTATGGTTTTGAAGATAAATTAGTTGCGTTTGAAATTAAGGATTTCCTCCATGATTATCTTGATGAAAGCCTGTTCAATGAAATCATCAGTGTAGATATTAAGAATAAAAACATTATTATTAAAATAAGTTCTCCTCTTTTGAAAAATGACTTCAAAATGCGAAAAAGCTTTTATCTTAAAAAGTTTCAGGACAAATTTGGTTCTGAAAAATTTAATGATCTTCAGGTTTTGTAGGCATCGTCTTACTTACAAGATCATTGGCATTTTTATCAAGTTTTGAACGTAAAGGAATAAAAAATTTAAGAGGATGTTTGGTAAAATATTTAAAAATCTCTTTATAGATTTCACTTACCTGACCAAAATTCATCTTCCTTGATCTGAATGCCAAAGACATTGACAGCCCAAAGCTCACAAGGAAATTAAAAAATCCTATCAGGAAAACAGTTACAAAAGAAATCCAGAAAGTATAAGAATCTACTGAAAAATCTTTTCCGTACAGGCCAAGTGCAAAGTTACCTGCAGCAAAGGTGATGTGACGAATATCCAGATCCAGGCCGAAGAACATTCCTATCGGTGCTGTAGCTCCAAGGAATACTCCAAACCAGAAGTTAGATACAATTCCGGCCCAGTTTTTTGCGTAATATTTGGAAAGGCTCTTAGCAAATTTCACTCCGAATAATTTTCGGATAAATACACTTTTAGCTATTCTATCCGGAATCTGGTAAAATATCGAATTATTTCCAATATTTCCAGAGATAATTCCTGAAATAAACAGATAAAAACCTGCAATACTGGCATGCAGAATAGCTTTGGATTTTACAGGGTCCAAATCTTTAAGCAGTTTGTCTGCTCTGTCCACCGCCATATTTTGTGAGAAAAATACATCTAAACCATATATAATTGCCAATGCAACAGGGAAAGCAAGTAAAACATTCCCTACAAATGCGATAAACTGACTTCGGAATAATTTGGAAACAAGGTCAGCAAATTCGGTATTGTTTCGCTTTCCGTTTCCTTCTTCAGACAATACTTTGGTCATTGTAGCCGCGGTCATTGCCGGCTGTTTGGTAGCCAGCGTAAAGCCCATCAGATAGATCATTACGAATCCCATCGCATAATTTAAAGAGTATAAAAATGCGTGAGAGAAATCACTTCCAGGAATATAGCCATACAACATTTTAAGAACACATAAAGCTCCTACCACAATTCCGCCACCACTCGCTTTATAAAACATCTTCATGTATTGCTTACGGTTGGAGGTTATATAGTGGCTTCCTGTTTCCGCCGTATGGTTGGTTATCAGATGAGAGATCAGCCTTGTACTGTCATTGATAAGTTCCGTTATATTATTCTTATATGATTTATACTTTATAATATTGAAAATCATCTGCTTGGAATTATCGACAATTTCGTTTTCATTGTCAATCACCAACAATTGTACGATTTCAAAAATACGCCGTATCTGCTGACGGATTTTCAGAAGAGACTGATTGATCTTTCCTGAAATTCCATATTTGGAAGAGTTTTTAAATGCAATATTTACAAATTCTTCACATTGCTGAACATATATTTTGATCTGCTTATAGTTGCTGTCTTTTGAATGCAGCTGAAGTTCAGGGTTTTTATTAAGTTCTTCCGCTAAGCTTTCCAGTTCATTCTGAAGCGCCAAGAAAGGATTATCCAGATTTCTGTATTCGGGTGCCATTCTTACCACCTCCACTTCCATTGCCATTCCGGTAGCGCGCCAGGAAAGAATATTCATGGAAAATATAAGCTCCTGCTTTACATTGGGTTTGATAATGAAATCTGACGCTCCTAAAAGCTCAAGAAATTCATTTAGTTCATTTTCCGGAAGGTTATGAAGAAATTCAAGGTCCTTTTTAGGTGTTAAACTTACGTTATCAATAAGATACCAAACTGTATTCTCATTTTCTACAGGAGGTAATAATTTATTAAGAATCCTTTTCTTTAGCTCAGGAATAAAAGCATTCTCAGACAGAATATTGGCTTCGGTAAGTGACAGATTAAAAGGTCTGCCATCGAATATATTATGGATATAATGCCTGAAATTAACGGCGTAATCAGGATTTGTTTTTAAAAAGTTGAGGACGTCTGTAAAATCCGCCTTTTTTACACTTTCCAGAAACTCCGTAAACGGGTCCAGAGAAAGTGTTTCGTTCTTAAATGAAAAGTATTTTTTAAGAACATTTTCAAAACCTTTTGTGTTTGTATTGAAAAACTTCATTAGTACAAAGATACTATTTCAAACTTACATTCCTCATCTGCCTCATAATCCAGTTATGTTTCCCGGTAAGATAGGACGATGGATTTTTAGGATCATACTTCTTCGGATTAGGTAATACAGCCGCTATCCATGCCGCTTCAGATTTCGTAAGGTCTTTGGAAGATTTTCCGAAATAGTACTGGGCAGCAGCTTCTATTCCGAATACTCCCTGTCCCATTTCAATGGAGTTCAGGTATCTTTCCAAGATGACATCTTTTCCCCAGGCTTTTTCGATAATGAATGTATAAACCGTTTCCAGTCCTTTTCTGAACCAGCTCCTTCCCTGCCATAAAAAAACATTCTTAGCGGTCTGCTGGGAAATGGTACTTCCTCCTCTCAGTTTTTTACCGGCTTCATTACTTTTCATTGCTTTTTCTATAGCATCATAATCAAACCCATTATGGGTAAAGAATTTCTGATCTTCGGAAGCAATAACCGCCTTTTTTACATTGTCACCCATTTCATCATACGAAATATAGTCTCTGTGCAGTTTACCGTATTCAAAAAGCCCTCCCAACTGGGTGATCGTAATAGGAGGATTAAAAAATCTACCTCCGATAATGAATACGATATTCAATACCAGAACCAGTAATATTAGTTGTTTTACTTTTTTCCACATAACTTAGAACGTTCTGCAAAAATAAACAAAATCCTCTGAGTTATTGCAATTCTTTCATGTAGGTAAGCTGATCATCCGGTAAAAGTTCGGGATGGAATATTTTAATATAATCTTTAAGCACCCAATCTGATCTTACAACACCACTTTCAAAGAAATCATTGGATTTTCCTTTTTCCCTTCCGCCGATTCCATACACCATTCCTGTTCTAAACACTTCCAGTTTACCATACAGAGGATTGATATTTAACATTTCTTTCTTTGAAATATGGTTTCCTGCGTTCACCCAATAATTGACCTTCTGAGATTTTGCATATACTTCCTCAAAACTCATTGTAACCGACTTCTCTTCTTTATTATCTTCAAGAATATAATCTGCATTGGCATCTGAAATATAATTAGCCATATAGGTCTTTCCTCCGGGAAGATACCAGATATCCCCGTACATTTCATTAGCGAGAACCACAGGTTTATCTTTTGCCGTAAGCGCCAGTTTCTTCAGCTCATTATAATTTTTTTCAATCTCCTGATAATGTGCATCAGCTTCTTTATTTTTACCCAATAATTCTCCGAAAAGCTTTAAATAAGCCGATCTTTCCAATGGCTTCTGCTCGAGATATTCATCCAGAAAAACAACCTGAACACCATTATTTTTCAAAAGCTGATATGTATTCTCAAAACTGGCTATATAATTTGTGAAGATAACATCAGGGTGCAGAGAGATAATTTTCTCCACATTATATTTCTGGTCACTTCCTATATTCTGGATTTTACCCTCTGCAATTAATTGCTTTACCTTATCGGAATAGATATACTCCGGGCTGGACACTCCTACTAAAGTATTTTCTAATCCCAGTTCAGAAATATATCCTATCATGCTTGCATTCAGTATAATCACTTTCTTAAAGGGAAGCTGATCAGCTTTGAAATCATAAGTGAAATTTCCCGATTTTAATTTAAAAACATCAGTTTCTTCTTTATATTCCAACCTACCGGAAATCGAAGCCCAGTCTGAAGATGATATTTTTTGTTCTCTTTTACAGGAAATTAGAGTCCAAAAGGCAATTAATAGCAGAATTTTCAGTTTCATCTTTCAAAGAAAAGAAAAAAATGCTATATTTGCAAACCTTTAAACAAGGCCTCGTGGCGCAACTGAATAGCGCATCTGATTACGGCTCAGAAGGTTACAGGTTTGAATCCTGTCGAGGTCACCAAAAGCCAAATAGCGCCACATGTCTTTAGTGGCGCTTTTTTATTAGTTCTTTATCGTAAGATTATATATCAATTTGAATATTTGCCTATAAATAAAAAAATATTGATTGTAAGACCAAATGTAATCGTAGAATCTGCAGAAATATTCATATAATCCCAATTGATTATAAATTTTCTCTAAAAAACGGAATTACCTTATCAAGTGCTTGTTTAACAGGTTCTGGCTTGTCATACAAATCATAATGCGAATAGCCTTCTACGACCACTATTTCTTTCTTCTTGGAAGCTGCGCGACCATAAATCTCCTGTCCATCACGATAAGCTCCGAAACCACCTGGCTTATCACCAATGACAACCAATAAAGGCTGTGTAAGTAGAGTTTCGGCGTTGCTAAAGGCATTCCAGTCTACTGCTACGGCACGATGTGAAAAAAGTGCACTGGTCGCTCCATTAGGTTGTGCTCCGCGTGAAGTTTTATAATAATCTGTAGCTTCCAATACATCAATATCTGTAATTCCTGCTTTCTTACCTTCTTCAACGGATGGCGGTAATAATCCATCGACTTGCAGTTGTGCACCTCGTGCTTCGGCAGAAAGTTGCTGAGCAATAGATTCAAGTGTATCAATTGGATTATATCCTGCAAATCCTTCACGACTAAGACGTCCAAAATTTACACCTGTAATGCTTACCACCGCTTTGAGGCGACGTTCTGTTTTGGCAGCACTAATTGAGTAACCACCACCGCCACAAATTCCCAACACACCGATTCGGTTTTCATCAACAAAAGGTAATGTAACCAAATAATCACAAGCATATCTGTAATCTTCAACTCTGAAAGCGGGATTTTCCATCAATCGAGGTTCACCACCACTTTCACCCTGAAATGAAGCATCTGGAACGAGTACAACAAACCCTGCATCTGCAAGCGCCTGACCATAGACACTACCCGAAGTCTGCTCTTTACAGCTTCCAATGGGATGCGTGCTAATAATGGTTGGATATTTTTTGCTTTCATCAAAATCAGGTGGGAAAAGTAGATTGGCTGCTATATCCCAGTACAAAGCTTTATATTTTACTGTCTTTTTCACTTCCTTTAAATTTATTTTGAATTATAATTTCTCAGCGAAGAAAGGAGCCAATTGAGAAACGGCTTCGTTCACGTAATTTTCTCTGTCATAAAGTGACATATGATTGGCACCTTCTATCACATATTTTTTCTTGTCTGCAGTAGCGGCAATTTTTAATAAATCATCACTCATCCAAGCGCTTCCTGCAACGCTGCCTACAATTGCCAACAAAGGTTGGGTAAAAAATGCTTCGGCTTTGTTGTAGGCATCATAAGTAATAATTTGTGTCAAACTTCGTAATGTTGCCCATCCCGGTGCAGTTGGATATTGACAACGGTCGGTATGATAATACTCCCAAGCTTCTCTCAATTCTTCATTGGGCGCATCTTCTTCTTTCATTGGAGCTAAAGGCATCGTTTGTAATCCTTCTTTTGCATCGCTCGTTCTGGCATTTACACCAGCCAACAAATAAGGCGTTGCCTCTGCATCTTTTACATTGTTTTCCCAGCCATTACGAAACATAGACCCGATATTTACAGCGCTTACCAATCCAACAGCTTTGATACGGTGGTCATTAATTGCCGCATTTGCTGTATAACCTGCACCTGCACAAATACCCATTGCTCCGATTTTTTCTGCATCCACATAAGAAAGTGTGGTTAAATAATCTACGACTGCACTCACGTCTTCCGTTCTTATGTAAGGATTTTCCAATTGACGAGGTTCGCCTGTGCTTTCTCCCTGATATGACGCGTCATAAGCAATAGTAATCAATCCTTTTTCAGCTAATTTTTTTGCATATAATCCGGCTGTCTGTTCTTTTACACCTCCTCCCGGATGAGAAACCACTACGGCTGCATATTGTTTGTTTTCATCAAATCGTTCAGGGAAATTGATAATAGCTGATAAAGTAATTCCTTGACCATTTCCGTTGTTGATACTGATTTTTTGTTGTGACATACTATTTTCTTTTTTAATTAAACTTTTTTTATTTTGATAAGACAAAGTTAGATACAGTTACATCCTCCGAACGTAGACAGATTACTTAAAAAAGGAAACATTTTACTGATTAATAATTACAGCACAAAAAAAGCAACCTTATTGGTTTGCTGTCTTGAAATTAGTAAGTTATAGTGTTACATTCCCCTAAAGACTTTTGGAGATAAACCTGTTTTCTTACGGAAAAATCTTGCAAAATAATTAGGATAATCAAAACCTAAACTATAGGAAATCTCACTGATAGAAAGTGATGAATTTTTGAGTTTGTCTTTTGCCTGATTCAATACAAAAGTATGAATATGCTCAATCGGTGATTCTCCCGTGAAATGCTTAATTAAATCTCCAAAATAGTTGGGCGAAAGATTGGCTTTCTGAGCAAAATAAGCGACAGAAGGAAGCCCTGCAATTTCATTATTGTTCCCAAAATATTTCTTTAGATTTTCATAAAAATTATCTATTACAGAATCATATATTTTACTCCTAGAATCAAATTGTCGGTCATAAAATACTTGTGTATAAGACAATATCAGAGCAATATAAGACATTATGATATCTTTTGAGTAAGATTCTTTCCGAAATTCATCGTACGCTTTTTTGTATAAATCCCATAAAATCGCTTCCTCATCTGTGGTTAGAAAAAGTGCTTCGTGATTGTTATAATGCACAAAATTGTAATCTTTAGCCAATTTATTGACATATTTTGCACTTACGAAAATATTATAGCCTGAATTCGGAGCATTAATATCCCAATCCAAATTATTTTGAGGACAATCGACATACATATAAGATTTTGCCTGATCTTCAATGAATTGTATTTCTTTAAAGCTCTTTTCCAAAGGCGGTTTTAAAGCCAACAAATAAAAATCAATCGTAACGGAATCTGAGTGCAACCTTATATTAGCCTCATTTTCATAATTAATAATAAGCAGATCCTCATTCTTAGGTTTGGTAACGTTAAGATAGGAAGCGAAATCTTTTATATTAAATATTGTATTGGTCATTGCTTGTTAACATTTTGCTTATGCAAAAATAAATTCTTCATCCACTAATATAAGGATACATTTCATCGTAAAACGGATACATTTTACTGATTTAGTTATTTCCATTTAAAAAATGACAACAATATACTTTAATGCACCAAATATATTTTGAATAAACTTCGATCATCAATATTTTCTTCCAAAATAGGTGGGGTCATCATTTCTACCCGTTTAATCTCACTCAGTAAGTAGTGACATTTTGTATGAGGCACTTCCCATTTCCTCTTTAAGACTGTCAAGCATGACTACGGTAAAATCTCTGAACTTCTTCTACTTCAGTAAGTTTTTCCCATAAGATTTCTTACCCTATATTCTTTTTAACGGAGAATTTATAGATGGTTTTCGACTGGTATTTCTGTCCGGGCTTTAATTCTGTAGAAGGAAAAGAAGGCTGGTTAGGAGAATCCGGGAAATGCTGTGTTTCCAGGCAGAACCCTGTTCTGGATTCATTTTTTCCGCCGGTTTTGGTATCAAACTTTCCGTCAAGAGAATTTCCGGAATAAAACTGCACACCGGGTTTATCCGTAAAGACTTCCATGTGTCTTCCGGTTTCCTGGTGATACACTTTAGCGATACTTCTGAGTCCTTTTCCATTCAGGATCCAGTTGTGGTCATATCCTTTTCCTTTTTTCAGCTGATCATCGTCTGCATTGATATCTTTTCCGATGGACTTTGTAAACGTAAAATCAAAAGGAGTTCCTTTTACTGCTTTCTGTTCACCAGTAGGAATCATGGTTTCGTTGACCGGAAGAAAATAATCTGCATTGATCTGCAGTTCATGATCGGTAATTGTTTTAGTAAAGTTTCCTGACAGATTAAAATAAGAATGTTGGGTAAGATTCACTACAGTAGGTTTATCTGTCTCGGCTTCATAGGAGATTTCCAGGGCATCGTCGTCTGTAAGAGTATAGAAAACGGTTGTGGTTAGCTGTCCCGGATATCCTTCCTCACCGTCTGCACTGGTATAGGATAATTTCAAGGTCGGAAATTTTGTATCCTTTAAGACTTCAATATTCCAGAACCTGGTATCAAATCCTTCTTTTCCTCCATGCAGGCTGTTCGGACCATCATTTTTATCGATTTTATATGCTTTACCTTCCAGTATGAATTGGGCGTTGGCAATTCTGTTGCCATATCTTCCGATTAAAGCTCCGAAATGATACGAGTTGTTATTGAAATAGTCTTCAGGTTTTGTAAAGCCCAGAACCACATCTTCATATTTCCCGTTTTTATCGGGTGCTGTTAAGGAAGTGATAATTCCTCCGAAGTTGATGACCTCAACTTTCATCCCATTTTTATTGCTTAAAGTATATTTTTTAATAGAATCGCCTTTGGGCGTAATTCCATAGTCTGAAGTATGTATATTCCCCATTTTTTCTGAAATATCTTGTTTGTTATTTTCTTTTTTATATCCGAAAATATTAAAAAATAATAAAATGAAAATA
>NZ_JALAHD010000037.1 GCF_022712095.1 Chryseobacterium sp.
CCAAAAGAACTTTTTATTAATTAATTGATGTTTAAATGAAAATTAGATTGATATATGAAAATGAACTCGAGAAATTAAAATCAAAACTTCTGGAAAAAATATATTAGTATCCGGAAATTGCAAAAGAAATTACTGTTGATCTCAATATAGTAAATAATGAAATTAATGCTGTTAACAGTATCTCGCGACCTGAAAAACAAATACAGAAAGAGGGTAAAGATAATGTTCAGTTAGATGTAAATGATCCGGAGACGTATGAAGATGCGAACATTTATTTTTATTTATAATTACTAAAATAGTAGAATAAACTAAGAAGTCATTATGTTAATATCACTAAATTTACTCATAGAGTATGAAGCGGAAAGCTGTATATGAGTCAGTAAATTTCAAGTTATAAATCTTTAAAGGAATATTCATCGTATACTTTATCGATCAGCTGGTCAGAACTAATGTTTTTTGAAAAAATAGGATAATGGAAACGGTCCAGTTTGTTAAGAATACGTATAAGTTCCATTTTTTCTCTGTGATTAAGATTTCCCGCAACGATATAGGTAGCTTTGCGTATTTTTTCCATTTGATTTTCCAGCACCTCCAAGCCCTTTTGAGTAATACGTATTAATTTACTCCTTTTATCAAGATCAGAATCAGTCTGCTCAATAAGTCCTTGGTGTAGAAGTCGAGTAATGATCAGCATACCTGCAGGTTTATCATGAATATTTTTTTTGATAAGGGCAATTTTGGTCATCTCACCAAAAGCCTTCAGATTAATCAGATAAATAAAATCTTCCTGAGTAGAAAATTCAGAATTTATTATTGCAGACTTGGAATAGGTCTTGGCATAGCGGTTCAGATGAACGAGCAGTGTACTTATAGCGCTTTCCGGTGTTCTCCCGTTCTCTTTGCCTTCCCAATATGGCTCCTCAAGAGATTTTGTTTTTGTATTTTTCTTGTCAGAAATCCATGTTTTAAAGCCTTGGATAGTTCCCGGATACAAATCAGGACATACATGGGCTTCGTTTTCGAACTCTTGTAACAGGTCTATAAAATCTTTAATAAGTGTATAATTCATATCCTTTAAATAGTTTACAAAAATACCCAATTCTTTATGGAATTGTGGTATTATATAATTAAAACTAAAGTAAATAAAATTGATCGAGTTGTTCCTCACACAGGGTACGGATAACTTCAATCCACCTGTCTCCATCATTCAGGCAAGGAATATAGGTGAAATTTTTTCCACCAGCTTCTAGAAACTGCTTTTTTCCTTCAACGGATATTTCTTCCAGGGTTTCAAGACAGTCTGAAACAAATGCAGGGCAGACTACCGCAAGATTTTTAATTCCTTTGGCCGGAATAGTTTTTAACGTATGATCCGTATAAGGTTCTATCCATTTGTCTTTTCCCAATCTGGATTGAAAAGAAACAATAACCCTATCTTTCGGCAGTTCAAGCTTTCCGATGGTCCGTTCGGTAGTATTAAAGCACTGGTGACGATAACAAAATGAATGACCTGGAAGAGTGTCTTTGTAGCAGCAATCATTCATATTACAGGTTTTGGTGGGATCCGTTTTGTAAATATGCCTTTCGGGGACACCGTGATAGGAAAATAATAAAGCATCAAAATTTGCAGGAAGCTTCTCTCTGATGCTTTCGGCTAAACAATCGGTATACAGATCCCTGTTATAAAAAGGCTGCACATAGTTGATTCTTACATCGGGGAATTTTTTCTTTCTGATTTCTTCTGCTTTTTCAATCACAGTTTCTGTAGTACTCATGGCATATTGCGGATAAAGAGGGAAAAGTACAATTTCTCTGATCCCTTTTTCAACAAGACTCCTTATCCCTGTTTCAATACTGGGTTCAGCATATCTCATTCCGATCTCAACCGGCACCTCAACTACTTCCTGTAGCTTTCTTTGTATCTTTTTTGTGATCACAATAAGGGGAGATCCCTGCTCTGTCCATACTGTCTTATAAGCTTCCGCTGATTTTGCCGGTCTGGTTTTCAAAATAATTCCACGAACCAGCAATGATCGGAAAATCCACCGGTAATCAATTACTTTTTCATCCATCAGGAACTCATCCAGATATTCCTTTACATCTTCCACGGAAGTGGATCTCGGTGATCCAAGATTGATTAATAAAATTCCTTTTTTTGCCAATGTTATTTATTTTAGTAGTGAATAGTATGATTATTCTGCAAGTGCTTGTTGGTAAGCCTTTAATGCTCTTTCTCGAGCTTTTGTATGTTCTATAATAGGCTCTTCCATATAATCTTCAGGAAGCCAGTTCCTGATGTACTGAGAATCCTTATCAAATTTCTTGGCCTGTTCATAGGGATTAAAAATCCTGAAATAAGGAGCAGCATCACATCCACAGCCTGCTGCCCACTGCCAGTTTCCATTATTGGATGCCAGATCATAATCTAACAGTTTTTCAGCAAAATAGGCTTCTCCCCACCGCCAGTCAATGAGCAGGTATTTGGTAAGGAAACTTGCCGTAATCATTCTCACCCTGTTGTGCATAAACCCTGTTTCATTGAGCTGCCTCATCCCTGCGTCTACAATGGGATATCCTGTTTTCCCTTCACACCATGTATTAAATTCATCTTCGTTGTTTCTCCAGACTATATTTTCATATTTTTTTTTAAAGCATTGATGAACAACATGGGGAAAATGATATAGGATCTGCATAAAAAATTCTCTCCATATAAGCTCATTAAGCCAAACTTCATTATGCTTAGCAGCGTATTGTACACATTTCCGGATCGAAATGGTTCCAAAACGAAGTGCCGCCCCAAGATGGGTTGTATGATCCATTGCCGGAAAATCCCGGTACTTTCCGTAAGAATTTATGATATCTCCGTTCAGCTGAGGTTCGGTAAACTTAAGATATGTTTTCTCAAATCCGATTTCTTTCAGTGAAATGATCTCCGAAGGTCCATTATAATGGGCAAAATGAACCCGGCTTGCTGTAACGGTTTCTATGTTTTTCAGATTTGCTTTCCATTTCTTTGAGTAAGGGGTAAAAACTGTATAGGGAGAAAGGTCATTTTTAAGAATATCATTTTTTTCAAATATGACCTGATCTTTAAAATCTTTAAGCTGAATATGATGCTTCATCAGGAAATCAGCAATCTGCCGATCCCGTTTTATAGCCTGTGGTTCGTAATCCCTGTTACAGAAAACCTGTCTTACATTAAAATTCCGGATTATTTCTTTAAAGGCTTCCATGGACGTTCCGTAATAAACATACAGTCCGCTGTTGTGCTTTTTCAGTTCTTGATGAATAGACTGTAAAGCCTGGTGAATATAGTCTACCCTTATGTCATTTTTATTCTGTAGCCCATTTAGTATTTCAGTATCAAAAATAAAAACCGGAACAATCTTTAATCCTGAATGAAGCGCATGATAAAGTCCTACATTATCTTCAAGCCTGAGATCTCTTCTGAACCAAAAAATATTTACTTTATCCATGAGTTATCTTTTTAAAAAAATAAATATTAAGTAAAAACTGACTATAGCCGTAAACAGCATCTTCAACAGGAATAGTTCCCATTCTAAGGCCTAGAAAGTCATCGGGATTATAGTTAACAACAGGTGAAGGAATTAGAGATCCTGTCAGGATTCCATTCACGGCAAAAAAACCCGGCATCAAAATAAGATATACGAAACTGGCTTTTCCTATCCATTCTTTTTGGACGATAAAATGCAGATAACAAAGTGTAATTAAAGTTACGGTTACAGTAAGAAAAGTGTATATTCTTTCATGATAAAGAAGTCCTGCAACACCAAGAACAACAACAGCTATAAATACAATAAGATTATTTAGAACATCAGCCCATCCAAAAGTAAAAAACTTTTCCAGACAATAGTAAGTAAAAACGCAGGCGAACGGAATGCAGTAAAAAAACATCCATTCTTCAATAGGAAGGCCTGCTATTTTGATTCCTAAGGTATAATCAACATTAAACCACCATACTCCTTTTGCCGTGAACCATATATCCCAGATAATAAAAGGAATTGCCACAATGGTACATGATAACAGAAATTTTCCGAAAAGCTTATGGAACTGTATCCTTCTGTCAAAAGAGGCCAAAAAGCAGATGATGACTGTGAAAAAGTTAATCAGTATGTAAGTATAGGGCATCATTTTTTATTAAAATACATTTTAAAATATTTAAGAGGAACCCACAGAAAACCGAAGCATTCTCCATCCTCTTTCCCCAGATGTTTATGGTGCTGTTTATGGGCACGTCTGATTGCGAGAAAATACGGGTTCTTTGTACGGGTAAAAATCTTTGTTCTCTGATGAATAAAAATATCATGTACAAAGAAATAGGCCACTCCGTAAAGGCTTATTCCCAGACCGATAAAAAACCGATAACTGAAACCCTGCTTTACTCCCAGGTATAATAAAGCGATAGCCGGACTTGCGAAAATAAAAAAGAACAGATCATTTCTTTCAAGCTTTCCCTCGTGGCTATGATCATGATGATCCCTGTGCAGGAGCCAAAGAAAACCATGCATAATATACCGGTGAATGAGCCAGGTAGCTCCTTCCATGGAAATAAATACGCCCAAAACAATCAGAAAATTCATTTTAATTATGCTTATGGTTAAAAAGATCATTTAAAATCTTGTACCTGAAATCGAAAATATTTTTCAGTTTTTCTTTTACGAATATCTGATGGGCTATTTTTCCTAAAATCCCCATCGGAAGTTCATAATCTACAGTATCTTTCATCAATACACCATCCTCATTAGGAATGAATTCATGAAAATGATTCCACTGTTTATAAGGGCCTTCTTTCTGAAAATCTGTAAAGCTTTTATAGTCTTCTACCTGACTGATGACGGACTTCCACTTCATTGGAATTCCTAATAAAGGAGAGACTTTGTAATCTATTTCCATTCCTTTAAAAATGGGTGTATCCCCAACATCTGAAAGAACTACAAAATTCATACTTTCAGGGGTTATTTCGGATAAATTATGTGGAGAGGAAAAAAACTTCCATGCTGTTTTAATACTACAATTCAGCTGTTGTTCCCTGTATAATCTGTACATTATTTTTTATAATTTGATTGTTAAACATTCAAAAAATCATTCTCAAACCGGATCCGGCTTTCAGAAATAAGCGGATTTATAGCGGATATAGCTTTTGAACGCAACCAGCAGCTTTTGTGAATTGGCAATTCTGATTCTCTGCTGTAACATATTCTTGGAACTTGTTTTCTTAATCTTTTCAAACAGGGAAAGATAATACCTGTAGGCGAGGTATACACCGAAAGCGGAGGAACCCGGCAGCTTTTTAATTCCCTGTAAAGCTTCTTTAAATTCTTCTTCAATCTCTTTTTCAATCCGCACTTTCACTGTATTATCAAAGACTGACATATTAAGGGCAGGAAAATAAGTCCGCCCTAAAATCTGATAATCATCTTTCAAGTCCCGCAAAAAATTCACTTTCTGAAAGGCACAACCCAGTTTCATCGCAAACGGCTTAAGCTTCTCATATTGCCGTTTATTACCTTCTGTAAATATCTGCAGACACATCAGCCCCACCACTTCCGCAGATCCGTAGATATACTCTTTAAACAGTTCGGAATTATAATCAATTTTATGAAGGTCCATTTCCATGCTGTGTAAAAACTGAATGATCAGCTGCCTGTCAATATCATACTGACGAACGGTTTCCTGAAATGAATGTAAAATGGGATTGAGTGATATCCCATCTTCCAGCGCCTCATAGGTTTCCGTCTTTAATCTCTTCAGAAGTTTCTCTTTATCATAGCCATGAAAGCTGTCTACGATCTCATCTGCAAGTCGTACATAACCGTAAACAGCATAAACAGCGGGTCTGATGGATGGCTTCAATGCCAGTATTCCCAATGAAAAACTGGTACTGTATTTTTGTGTAGTGTACTTACTGACTTCGTAAGACAATTCATCAAACAATTTTTTCATATTATTTTATTTTTAGTTTACTCACTTCAGCTGCAACAATTTTCCCTGAAACTAATGAAGGGGGCACTCCTGGGCCGGGAACCGTTAACTGTCCCGTATAAAAAAGATTTCTGATCTTTCTGTTTTTTATTTTGGGTTTTAAGACCGCTGTCTGCGATAAAGTATTGGATAATCCGTAAGCATTACCTTGATAAGCGTTATAATCAGAAATAAAATCACTTACACAATAGCTTCTTTTATATTCAATTCTGGTAATTAGACCTGTTTCACCGGTATGCTTTTCAATTCTTTCAAGCATTTCCTCCAGATATTTTTCTCTTACAGGCTCCTCATCATGTATTCCAGGAGCAAGAGGTAACAGCAAAAAAAGATTTTCACAGTCTTTAGGGGCCACATCCGGATCTGTTTTGGAAGGACAACATGCATAAAAAAGTGGTTTGGAAGGCCATTCTTTATTTTTATAAATACAATCTATATGATTATCCAGCTCATTTTCAAAGAAAAGACTGTGATGTTTTAAATGAGAAATTTTCCCTTTGATTCCCAAATAGTAGATAAGACATGAAGGCGCAAAGGTCCTGTTTTTCCAATATCTCTCACTATAGTTTCTAAGGGATTGAGGTATCAGTGTTTCTGTGTGATGGTAATCTGATGAGGCAATTACGGCATCAAATTCATAAGTTGTACCATCTATTGTTATTGAAGATACCTTTCCATCTCCGGTATTGATTTTCTGTACGTCATGATTAAAGTGAAAAGTCACTCCTTGTCTTTCCGCTACTTCTTTCATAGCAAGTACAAGCTGATAAAATCCTCCCATCGGATATTTTGTTCCTAGCACATATCCTCCGTAATTCATAAGGCTGTAAAGGGCTGGAATCTGTTGTGGTGAAGCCCCAAGAAATATTACCGGAAATTCCATCAGAGATCTGAGCTTCGGATCTGCAAAATAACCTGAAACATATTTCCTGAAATTACTTAAAAGATCAAGCTTAAGAGCATTGCTCGCTATTTTTAAAGAAGCAAATTCAAGCCAGTTATAGCAAGGCTTTGTTACAAAGTCTTTCATTCCAACTTCATATTTAAATTGGGCAGACTGCATGAACTGATCATATTGTCTGGCTGCTCCGGGCTCTATTTTTTCAAATAATTCACGGATATCTTCATTTTTTTCAGGAATTGAAACTTTTCCTGTTGAAAAAACCATCTCAAACTGAGGATCTAAGGAAACCAAATTAAAAAAATCGGATACTTTACAGTCAAAATCATTGAAAAAGCCTTCGATAATATCCGGCATCCAGTACCAGCTGGGCCCCATATCAAAAACATAACCCTCATCTGTCTTAAATTGTCTTGCGCGTCCACCAGGCTGAGAATGTTTCTCAAATACATGTACTTCATTTCCATATTTTGCTGCATACGCGGCAGCAGACAGCCCGGAAAACCCAGAACCTATTACCGCAATTCTCTTTTTAAAGTTTCCTGTGTTCATGGTTATTCTTTTTTAATAGTTTTAAAAAGTGTTTTTAACATTATATCAATTCAACTTTTTATTTCTGAATTCTACTTATACAATATTCTATAAACTACTGTAAACTGCTTAGGTTCGTTACTGTATATATACA
>NZ_JALAHD010000038.1 GCF_022712095.1 Chryseobacterium sp.
AAATAAAAAGACTTTCAAATATTTGAAAGTCTTTTTATTTAACCCTTTTTTTACGTATTACATATAATCCTGTATTTTTGATAAGAGGATCTACCTCACCGGTTTCATTATTCCTATAGCCGCCTAAATTCAGTCCATAATCCAAAAATCCAATATCAGAATTCTTTTTGAATTTTTTAGGTAGTTCATACAAAAACAGATTATTCTCACATTTCATATCATCAAAATACTTAACTGCTTTAGCTTTGAAATATATATTTTCCTGACGATAAGAAAGTTTAAAGTATCCTGTATTAATGAAAGAGGGAGCTACCCAATCCGGCAAATCCAGAATACTTCCGGTAAAAAAATAGTCCTCTTTCTTACGTGATAGCATCTCTACCTCAGTATCCGTCTGATAATCCAATTTCCGTTCTTTTAAAATCAGAGTATAATACCTATCCAAATAACGATCGTCTATTCTTTCTCCATTTGTTTGGGAAGAATAGAAACCATTTTTATAATCTTTCAACAAAGTCAGTCGTTTATCTGAAAGTTTCGCAGGATTATTTTTAAAATCAATCTGTCCGATGGTATCACTTTCCATCTCCCCGCCACTCAGACTCTTAAGAGTAAAATCTTCTTTCTTTGAAAACAGCAATATCCACTGATCTTTAATTCTGAAATAGATGGGAAAACCTCGCTGATCATCATCACCATTCCGCTCCCTATCATAAAAAACCAGCTCAGCACCATGATATTGTTTTCTAAATTCAGATACAAAATTTTCCTCTGTCATTTCATCCTGAGCATTCAAAATTTTCGAAAAAGCAATATAGATGAGCTTCTTTCCGGAAAAGTCATACACACCCTTATCCGTAAACACATAGGGGATAAAATTGGCAAAATCAAAGGCAGATGTAAACTTTTCATTTCTCAAGTCATTGGAAATGATAATATTTCCTGAGGAATCATATTTTGTTAAACCCTTAAAGTTTTTCAAATAAAATTCATTTTTAATACTATCGTAAAGAATAGGAAAACTTCCCTGTGCTTTTACTATCTCATAATTTTGAGATTCCGGACTTTGGGTCAGTTCTTTAAAATACTGATAAGATTTAGGCCTGAAAAGATCAGAAGTAGTAATATTAACTGTGGTACATCGATCCAGAAAAGCTAATGCACATACTATTCCAATGATCAGAAATAACAGTATTTTTATATTTCGGGGATTCATCATAAAACAAGCAATATAATCATTACCTAATAATGAATAAATATAATGCTATTTTGTCTTTAAACCCACTGTATCAAAAAAAGAACTCTGCCTGTCAGAGTTCTTTTTCATATTTATATATTTCTTGCTTTTCTTTCCTCTTTGATTCCTTTAAGGCTTATAAGCATAGGAATCATAAATAAAATGAAAAAAATAGGTGAAAGCGAAAAAATACCAAATCCGTTTCTTATTGTTATAAGCACTGAGATAATAAGTAATAACAGGATTAAAGTAATCTGGGCACCCAAAAGGCTCTTAAATCGTTTTTCGTCTTTTAATAAGTCTTCATCGCTTAATTCTGAATATTTCGTTCTGTTGTTCATTTTTTCAATATTTGTATTCATTATGTAACGGTTTCCAAATAGAATAGGCCTATCACCCCATCTATCATCAAACTACAACCAATAACTAATAATATATATCAAAAATAAACAATTTTATTAAATATTTTCACATTCATAAATGAATTTATTCAAAATATCCGTTACAGATAATTCACTATATTCCTGAATAGACTGTCCTACCCAGATATTCACGAAATCCGGGTTTTTCATAGATTTAGCCACTTTCCTGAGTTCATCCGTCAATTTATTCTGATAAGGATAGGGCAAAATACATTCTGTTTTATCCAGGACATCCATAAATTTATTTCGGATTCCTCTCGCATACCGCCCGGAAAAGCTCCGTGTTAAGATAATATCAGATTCTTTTACTTTCTGGAGCTCTTCTTTTTCAAAAGGCTGTAAAGCACTCTCATGAGCAGCCAACAGCATGCTTCCTACCTGAAATCCTTGTGCTCCCAAATCATTGGCAGCTTTTAAAGTATTTGCATTATAAATTCCTCCCGCATAAATCAAAGGTATCTTCACCTTATCATAAACCTGGGATAAAAGTGACAAACCTCCAATCTGCGGTATATGATCTGTTTCAAAAGTTCCTCTGTGACCTCCGGCTTCAATTCCCTGAACACAGATCATATCAATACCTGATTTTTCCAGAATCAAGGCTTCTTCCACCGAATTACAGGTTCCTATAAGAATTATATTATTCTCCTTTAGTTTTTGAATACTTTCCTCATCAAGATTCCCAAATGTAAAACTCAAAATCCTGCATCCTTCTTCAATAATTACCTTAAGCTGCTCATGGTATCCATTCACTTTAAGATCTTCAAGGGAGGACAGTTCTACCTCAATCCCTTGTTCTTTGGCCAGTTCTTCAATAAATTTTTTAGATTTAGCATATTGAACTTTCAAAGAATCGGTGATCTCAGGAATGGAATGGACAAAAATATTAACCGCAAACGGCTGATCGGTAAGTAATTTTGTTTTTCTGATTAATTCTCTGGATTGACCGGCTGAGAGATCAGCTAATGCCAGAGATCCCAGGCAACCAGCTTTAGTGGCAGCTGCAACCATCTCCGGAGTGCTTACTCCAAACATCGGAGCCTGAATAACCGGATATTGTATTTCTAGTAATTGAGTTATCGTTTGAGACCAGATCATATGTTTTTTTAGTAAAAATAAATACTTATCCCTTATGATTTTTATAATTAAATATCAGCAATAGAATTTAACATTTTCTTTTCCCATTCCGAATCTTTAGGATCAAAGAATAATCTTTTACCTGTATCCAAAGAACGGATTACATTCATTTCCTCTCCTGATAATTCAAAATCGAAAACATTAAAATTCTCTTCTATTCTTGATGGAGTAACAGATTTTGGAATCACAACGAAGCCTTCCTGTAAATGCCATCTCAAAATAACCTGTGCTACTGTTTTATGATACTTCTCTGCAATCTTTTTCAGATTTTCATTATTTAAAAGTTCAGCATTTCCATTTCCTAAAGGGCTCCAGGGCTGTGTAATAATATTATTCTTTCTGTCATATTCCTGTAATTCCTTTTGCTGAAAGACAGGATGCAATTCAATCTGGTTAACAGCAGGAATTGTTTCGGAATGAGATATTAATTCATCCAGCTTTTCCACCGGAAAATTGCAAACTCCAATTGCTTTAATCTTTCCTTCATGGTATAGTTCCTCCATTGCTTTCCAAGCTCCCGGAAAATCATTATATGGCCAGTGTATCAGGTACATATCCAAATAATCCAGCTGCAACCTGTCCAGACTTCGCTGAAATGCTCCTTTAGCCTTGTCATAAGCTATGTCCTGAACCCAAAGTTTTGAAGTAATAAACAAATCGTCTCTGTTAACACCACTATTTTGAATAGCCTTTCCTACAGCTGTTTCATTAAGGTAAATAGAAGCTGTATCTATCATTCTGTATCCGGTTTCGATGGCTTTAATTACAGTAGCCTCACAAAGCTGAAGATCCTCAATCTGCCATACTCCAAATCCTAAAGCAGGAATGTCTATTCCGTTATTTAGCTGTACGACAGGCTGTCCTGAATATGTTTTTTGTTTCATAATTCCTTATTTTTTATTCTAACAAATTTGCGATAAAAACTTAAATTGATAGCAACTCTTATTAGTTTATTTTTGCATAAATTAAAGACATGTCTTATCAAATTATTCCAGCAGAGCCAAAAGATTATCACAGAATCATGGAAATATGGACATCTGCTGTAAAAGCAACTTATGATTTTTTATCAGAAGAAGATTTTAACTATTTCAAGGAAGTAATCCCAAGAGATTATCTTCCTAATCTTGAAGTATATATCATCGTTGAAGATGGAATTGCCAACGGTTTTGCTTCTGTGGCTGAAGATACCCTGGAAATGCTTTTCATCCATAATGATGCAAGGGGAAAAGGTTACGGAAAAAAATTGTGTGAATTCATGAGGAAAAAAACGCAATTCACCAAAGTAGATGTGAATGAACAAAATCCTCAAGCAATAGGTTTTTATGAAAAAATGGGCTTCCACACCATTGGGAGATCAGCAAAAGACAGTTCAGGAAAAGATTATCCTATCATTCATATGAGTTTATAATGGCAAATTATATATTTACCCAAATCAGCAGTGAGGAAATTCCTTATCCTCTGCTTTTGTTAGCTGATGAAACCGTAGAAGCAATTGATAAATATATTTTCAGTTCTGAAATATATGTCCTGAAAGATCATCAAAAGGAAATTGCCGTTATGGCATTATATAAAAATAGCGCCCAGCAACTGGAAATCAAAAATATTGCTGTAATTCCCTCCTTTCGAAATCAGGGAATTGGAAAGATCCTTATCAACAAAGCCAAAGAAATTGCCGTTAAAGATCATTTCGCTTCTCTCATTGTAGGAACTTCCGATACTGGATATGACCAGATAAGATTCTATGAAAAGAATGGTTTTATAAAAAAAGAAATCCGCAAAGACTTTTTCATTAAGAACTATCCTGTGCCTATTTATGAAAACGGAATGCAGATGCGGGATATGATCATACTTGAATATTTACTTCATAACCTTTCTGAATAAACTTTTAATATGAGCAATTTCGTTAGGATAACTCGTATTTTTACGACATCCGAAATAAAGAGTGTTTTCTAATTTTCGTTCTCCTTTCCAGATAAGGCTGATTTCTTTATTATCTATCTCATTTTTACATAGAAAATCCGGAATCACCGCCAGTCCGGTTCCACCTTTCAGACAGCGAATAATAGAATTTAGATTGGGAACAATATAATTAGGTCTGAAATCAGGTTTATGTCCGAAATTCAAAGTCCAGAACTGAAAAAGGTGCTCCATATCTCCTGTGGTTCCGTACCATTTTTCCTGTTTCAGCCAATCTTCTATTTTTTCACTATCACCGGATTCTAATGTATTTTGAAAGCTTTTGATATTCACTTTATTTCCGCCAACAAGAATAATCTGCTCGGAAGAAAATGCTTCATGTTCTATATTCGGAGAAGAGCCTTTTTTAGGAGTAATAATCAAATCCAGAATTCCTTTGTCAAGCTGATCCAGCATTTCCGGATATTCTCCAAAACAGATAATCAGATTGAAGGGAAGACTTGAAACATATTGCTCCAAAGTCGTCTGAAAAGTTTCAAAACACATTCCTACACTAATCGTTGGTGTACTTTTCTCCGTAGATTTCTGAAAGTTTTTCTCCACTTCTTCCAGCTTAGATAAGGATTCAGAAATTGCATTAAATAAAACTTTACCCCGTTCCGTAGGATGCATTTTCCTTCCGGTCCTGTCAAATAATTTATACCCAACATAAGCTTCCAGCGAGCTTAAATGAAGGCTTACTCCGGGCTGGGAAATGAATAATGACTCAGCAGCTCCCGTTAGGGTTCCTGTTTTATAGATGGCTTTAAAGGTTCGGTACCATTCCAGATTAACCATTACATCAGTTATTATAATTATAATACAAAGATATAATTTATATTATTTTTATTATACAATATTCTCTACTAATTTTGCATAGTAAATATAAACATTCATAAAAACAATGAAAAAAGTATTAATAATAAATGCCGGACAAAACTTCGGGCATTCGGGAGGAAGATATAATAAAACAGTTACAGAAAGTACAGTGGAAGCTTTAAAAGCTTTTAGCAACATAGAAGTTCAGGTAACCCATATTGAAGAAGGATATGATAAAGATGAAGAAGTTCAGAAATTCGTTTGGGCTGATTATATTATTTATCATACACCTATCTGGTGGTTTCAGGTTCCATTCGGATTTAAAAAATATCTGGATGAAGTGTTTACTGCCGGACATAACAAAGGTTTGTATAAAAGTGACGGTAGAAGCTCTAAAAACCCTGCCATTAACTATGGTACCGGAGGAACACTTAATGGCAGAAAATATATGGTAACCACTACCTGGAATGCTCCGGCAACTGCTTTTACACTTCCGGGAGAGTTTTTTAATGAAACCAGCGTAGATAACGGACCACTATTTGGATTCCATAGAATGAATGCATTCCTTTCTTTAGAAAGATTAGACGGATTCCATTTTCATGACGTGGAAAAGAATCCCAATGTGCAAAGAGATATGAAACTGTACAAAGAACATGTACTCAACATATTTAAAAAAGAATTAACCTCTCAATCAGTATAATGAAAAAAATTTTTATCACAGGAGTTACCGGTTATATAGGAGGAAGTATTGCCGTAAAACTTTTAGCTAAAAATTATCAGGTCTACGGATTAGTCCGAAAAGATACTGATATTGAGGTACTGACATCAATGGGAATGCATTGTATAAAAGGAGATATACACAACGAGAATATCATAAGATCCGCTATTGCGGAAACCGACGCTATTATTCACACCGCAGATTCTGCTGATGACGCTTATTCTGTAGATAACATTATTAATACATTACAAGGGAGTGGAAAAACTTTTATTTTCACTTCCGGATCAGCTATTTTTGGGGGAAAAGAAAATGGCGAGAAGAAAGACTTTGTATTTACAGAGGATATTCCTTTACAACCCAGGTTAGAAATGGTTTCAAGAGTATTAATCAACCAGCATATTTTACGTTCAGCCCAACACAATATAAGAAGCATTGTCATTGTTCCCACTATGGTATATGGCACGGGATTAGGATTAAAAAAAGAAAGTATACAAATACCCTCTCTTATTAAGTTTTCTAAGGAAAAAGGCTTTGGAGTTTATTTTGGAAAAGGTGAAAATATCTGGTCGAATTTACATATTGAAGATTTAGCTGACCTATATATACTGGCCCTCGAAAAGGCAAAAGCCGGATCTATTTATTACGCCGAAAATGGGTATGCGAGTATAAAAGATCTGGCCCATAAAATAAGCGAGCATTATCATCTCCTACCCCCTCAGTCCCTAAAAGTAGAAGAAGCTGTTGACAGGTTCGGCCCTGCCGGAGGATACTTTGGATTTGCGTCGAACAGTTTTTGTAATTCTGACAAAGCGAGAAAAGAATTAGGCTGGAACCCCCAATATAATTCAATTGAAAATTTTATTTAATTTTATATTATTATGAAAATCTATTTAACTGCAATAATTAAAGCCAAAGAAGAATATAGAACTGATGTTTTGGAAGTTCTTCAGAATATGGTAAAAGAAACAAAAAAAGAGGAAGCCAATGAATTATATACTCTTCATCAAGGAATAGAAGATAAAAATCAATTCATCTTTTACGAAATCTGGAAAGATCAGAAAGGATTGGATGAACATAATCAGCAGCCCTACCTTCAGGCTTTCACTGCTATTATTGATGAAAAGCTACAGGAAAAACCTCAGATTTATACCACTCACATTCTGGACTAATGAAAAATATAGCAATTATATTGATAGCATTGTTAAGCACAAGTCTTATCCAGGCACAAAATAAAAAATCGAATCATATGAAAAATAAAATTTTATTTGTAATTACCAGCCACGACAAAAAAGGTAACACAGGAGAAAGTACCGGCTATTATCTGGGTGAAGTTTCCCATCCATGGGAAGTTCTTCATAAAGCCGGTTATGAAATTGATTTTGTAAGCCCTAAAGGCGGAACTCCTCCCGTAGACGGATTTGATCTTAAAGATCCTGTTAATAAAGAGTTTTGGGAAAACAAAGAATATAAAAATAAGATTGATAATTCCCTTCAGCCCTCACAGGTAGATCCGGCCCAGTATGCAGCTATTTTTTATGCCGGCGGTCATGGCGCCATGTGGGATTTTGCAGATAACACACAACTTGCAGGCATTGCTTCAAAAATTTATGAGAACGGAGGTATTGTGGCCGGTGTTTGCCATGGTCCTGCCGGTTTGGTGAATATTAAGTTAAACAATGGTAAATACCTCGTAGATGGCAAAAAGATCAATGCTTTTACAAATGAAGAAGAAACAGAAGTAAAACTTACCCATGTCGTTCCATTCCTTCTAGAGGACCAATTAAAAGCAAGAGGAGCAAAATTCGAAAAGTCCGGGCTTTGGCAGACTCATGTCGTAACGGATCAGAGAGTAATTACAGGGCAAAACCCTCAATCCGCAAAAGGAGTAGGAGAAGCCATTTTGGAAGAACTTAAAAAATAATTATTACCATACCTTATAATAATAAATAAGCGTATCAATGAATGATACGCTTATTTACTTTACTGAAGTCCATCCTTTATTTCATGACAGGCAAATGTGTACTTATAGCAATTCTATTCCATGCATTAATGGTAACAATAGCCATAATAATCTGTCCTATCTGATGATCATCAAAAAACTGCTGAGCTTTTTTATACGTTTCTTCCGTCAAGCCTTGCTTATGGATTAAAGTAACTTCTTCAGTCATCGCCAAGAGCACCTTCTCCTCTTCCGTGTAAAGATCGGTTTCTTTCCATGCATTTAAAAGAAAAAGTCGTTGAGGCGCTTCTCCATACTTTAAAGCATCTTTGGTATGCATATCCAGACAGAAAGCACATCCGTTGATCTGAGACGCTCTGGTTTTGATCAGTTCTTTCTGTATAGGAGTTAAAGAAGCCGACTGAAGATAAGCTTCCAGCCCCATCATTGCTTTGTAACCTGCAGGCTCAGTAGTAGCCATATTAATGCGTGTACTCATAATTTATTTTTTAATTAAGTGATCTATGGTGAATGAATATCTTTTCTGGCCAGCCAATAAAAATGCAGCTGCACTTCCTATCCAAACGGAATAATCCAGCGGAGCTTTAGCTCCTAATGCGATCGTCATCGATAAAGCAAAAATCAGTAATAAAAATCCGCTTCCATATGCAGCCATCTTAGTTTTGAATCCAATAATCAGCATCAAAGGAAACAGTATTTCCAAAAAAGTTGCCGTATAGGCCGAAAGAATTCCTAAACTTTCAGGAAGGAAAAAGATCAGCTGCCTCGTATAAGTTTCAAAATTCGCCCAGTTTCCCCAAGTTGAATTTTCTCCCCAAAACCCAAACCTATCTGCAACTGCAGAGAGCATAGATACAGCAATAGCAATTCTTAAAAATAATTGAGAAAAATCTAAATCTCTTGGGTTTGCCATGATCTTTTTATTAACAAGACAAAGTTGAGACTTATGGATCTTAAAAATCTTAAACTGGTTTAAGATCGTAATTTAGCTCTTATTTCACTTAAATATTCTGGTGTAAAACCTAAAAAGGAAGCTATAAGATATTGAGGAATTCTCTGAATAAACCATGGAAACTGTGTACTGAATTGTAAATAAAGTTCCTCTCGGTTGAATTCATATAAATAACGGATTCTTCTTTCTGCAGCAGCACAAGATTTCTGATATACCATTCTGAAATAATGTTCCATTACCGGATGTTTCTGCAACAAAAGCTCCTGAGACTTAAGATCAATACTCAAAACAACCGATTTTTCCACTGTCTGGATATTGAAATCAGACTTTGTTTGTCTTTCAAATGCAAAAGTATCAGTCATCCACCAATTTTCTATCGCAAATTCCGTTGTCTGCTCTACCCCCTTTTCATTAACAAAAAACTTTCTCAGACATCCTACAGACACAAAAAATAGAGATTTACATATTTCCCCCTCCTTCATTAGATTCTCCTTCTTTTTGAACTGAAGAATTGTAAAGAAAGATAAAATCGAAGTATATTCTTCATCATTAATCTTAATAAATTTATCCAGATGGGCTCTAAAACTTTCCATTTTACATTTTTAAGTAGTCAAACTTAATTTTATTTTTTTAGTTTTACAATAAGAAACAATACGGGATGGAAATAATTGCAAAAGTTTTAATTGCCATAGTAGCCCTAGAGCATATTTATATTCTCTGGATGGAAATGTTCGCCTGGGAAACCAAAGGTAAAGAAGTATTTAAAGCTGCTTTGCCTGCTGAAATGTTTAAACCTACAAAAGGGCTTGCTGCCAATCAGGGATTGTATAACGGTTTTCTTGCGGCCGGTCTTATCTGGTCTTTCTTCATTAAAGATCAGCAATGGCAGGATAATATTGCACTGTTCTTCTTAGGGTGTGTTACCGTAGCAGGAATCTATGGTGCAGTTTCAGCTACAAAGAAAATATTTTTTGTGCAGGCATTACCAGCTATATTAGCCATTATTGCAGTACTTTTAAAGTAATTAAGATCATATCTTAAGAATAGCTCAAAGCCCCAGTAGCTCTTTGAGCTTTGTCTTCATTTCTTCCGGTCCCCATAAGCCTTCATGATAATCAATAAGATTCAATTCTGCATCCAGAATGATCCAGAGCGGATAAACCGGTTGCTTCTTATTTCTGGATAACGCCAGTACAATCTCATGAACACCGGAACTTCCATTAGGAATATAGGAAAAATTATTTTCCTGAAACCGGATTTTTTCTTTTGTTCTCTCCGCTTCAAAACTGATCACGTAAAAGTTATCATTTATAAGTTCAACAAGCTCTTTATCCTGATTCAGATGAAATGATTCCACTTTACAGATCGTACACCAATCTGTATAAAAATGAATCAATACCGGACGTTTACCCTGCGAACTTTCAAGTCCGGAAAAAGTACCTGTTTCTATCTTCTGAGAAAAACAGAAACAAGGTACTAACATTAAAAACATTAAAAAACTTTTCACTTTATGCTGTATTTTACACCCAGAAAGCCCCGGATTCCCTGCATAGGAGCATAACCATAGGCAGTATCAAAAGTGTAATGACTGGGGTTATTGATCGGATCATCTGCATATTGATCAAAAGGATCAAATGGTCTCATCAGAGGATCTTCAGGAGTAAAATTGAAGAGATTCTTAATTCCGCAATACACCTCAAATCCGGATTCAAAACGTTTGGAAACCTGAATATTGGCCAAAGAGTAAAAAGGAGAATAGTCTGGTCTGTAATCATTAACCTGAACCGGGAGCCTCATCGGTCCATATAACTGGCCGGTAAAATCTAAAGTCAACCCTTCTGAAAACTGATAAGTTAATGCATAAGTTCCACTCCATTTGGGCGCATGTAATTGTTGTACTTTCCTATCTTCATCGTCTATTTTTTGGTAGACATCTAAATAGGTAACTCCCAGGTTAACTGTCAATGGAAAAGTAAAGCTAAAATCCATATTCATTGAAAGCCCTCTTGAAATTCCATAACCATGAAGATTATCATAAATGATCTTATCCGGATCAGTATCAAAATCACCCACAATTTTATTACTGAAATAAGTATAAAAAGCAGATGTATCAAGATTAAGGAAACGGCTACCTACAGGAATTTTCCATACATAATTCAAGTTTCCGTTCACCGAACGTTCTGGTTTCAGATCAGCTTTAATAATCACTTCCCGCGAGCCTGTTAATGCTGCATGATCCTCTGTAAATAAATTCACCACCCTAAACCCTGTTCCAAAATTGAATCTTATTGTATGATAAGGATTATGAGAAAACTTCCAAGCTGCTCTCGGGGAATGTACCGAATGATGAATCTGATCATAATCATAACGGTAGCCTAAAAGCAGAGTATTCTTAGAATCAATTTCCCACTGATCCTGAATAAAAGCCCCTAAAATAGGAGATTTCATAGTCTCATTAGTCAATCCGTCAGACGATAATGTCCCCGGTGTATTATCATCATAAAAAGTTCTTTTATAAGTTAAACCCGTAATCAGATCATGATTCCCTAATTTCCTATTCCAGTAGGTCTGCACAAAAGCTACTTTCTGTAGGGCTTCATAAGGGTTATTACCATAAAAAGAATTCTGATCATGATAGTTATATGAAAACTGTGAAATAACCTGTTCTTTTAAAGGCCATTGATATACTCCAAAGGCTTCTACCCTGTTTGTATAAATACTTTCTCCATAAATTTCACCACTTCCTCTGTAAGATTTATTCCATTGCATCTCGCCTCCGAAACGGTCCTCATACAAATACCGTAAAGCAAAACTCGCCATGCGGTTTTCTTTTCTCTGAAAATTCCATTTATTAAAAACTGAAATTCTTTTCTGTAAAGCCGCATCAGTAAAATTATCCTTGTTTTGATCTATTCTCTCATTAAAAATGAAATAGTTCAGACTCAATAATGAAGCTGCATTTTTTCCGGCATTGAACTTGGTAGACAGATCCAGATTATTTTCACTCCATGTATTTGTCATCATATCAATGCTAAACCTGGGAGCCGTCAATGTATTTTTAGTAATGATATTGATAACGCCACCCATTGCTTCAGAACCATAAAGAGAAGAAGCCGGACCTTTCACTACTTCCACCCTTTCAATAAGGCTATTAGGAATACCGCTGAGTCCATACACTGTGGACAATGAGCTTACAATAGGCATTCCATCAATAAGAATCATTGTATAAGGTCCTTCCAGTCCATTGATATGAATATCTCCCGTATTACAAACCGAACAGTTCAGCTGTGGTTTTACTCCATTTACCATAGCTATAGCTTCAAAAATATTAGGTGTCGGGTTTTTCCGGAAAAATTTCGGACTGTAAATTTCGACAGCAACTGGGCTTTTTGATTTGCCTACAGGTTTTATTGTCCCTGTAATCACAACATCTTCAATATCTTTTGTCACCTCATTTCTTTTCAAACTGTCTAAAGAGCTTTCTTTCTGATATGATTTCAGGTTTAAACTATCCATTTCCTGTGCTTGAAAAAAAGATGATAAAAGAATGATAAAAAATAATATTCGTTTCATGAAATTAAAATTGTTAGACAAATCTAACAATTATTATTAAAATCAAAAACTTTATGATAAACATTGCTATCCCAATTCTTAAAAATTTATTAAATTTGAGAAAATATAAAAGGTTAAAATGAGATACAATAACGCCGGGAATATCCCACAAAAAAGGCATACCATTTTCAAGTCTCCGGAAGATAAGTTCTATTATGAGCAACTTTTCGGGACCGAAGGTTTCCATGGTATTTCTTCCTTACTTTACCACATTCACCGCCCTACCCAGATAAAATCTATAGGAATACCTAAAGATGTAAGTCCTAAAATAGCGGTAGATAAAAATGTCACACCAAGGATGTTTAAAGGGATGAACGTAACTCCCGAAGATGATTTCCTTGACAGCCGCAAAATCCTTTTGATGAATAATGATCTAAAAATGGGATTGGCCAAACCAAGAAGATCTACTGATTATTTTTATAAAAATGCAGAATGTGATGAACTTTTATTTGTTCATGAAGGAAATGGAGTCCTTAAAACGTTTGTGGGCAATCTTGATTTTTCTGTAGGCGATTATCTCATTATCCCTCGAGGTACCATTTATCAGGTAGAACTGGAATCCGAAAACAATGTATTTTTTGTTTTAGAAAGCCATTCACCCATTTATACTCCAAAAAGATACAGAAATGAATTCGGGCAGCTTTTAGAGCATTCACCGTTCTGTGAAAGAGATATCATTGCTCCTACCTTTGTAGAAGCCAAAGATGAAAAAGGAGAATTTCTCATTAAAGTAAAAAAAGAAAACCAGATTACGGATTTCATTTATGCGACTCATCCGTTTGATGTAGTAGGATGGGACGGGTATTTCTATCCATATAAATTCAATATTAAAAACTTTGAGCCTATTACCGGAAGGATACACCAACCACCTCCGGTACACCAGAATTTTGAGGCTCATAATTTTGTAGTATGCTCTTTCTGTGCAAGAATGTACGATTACCACCCTATGGCCATTCCTGCACCTTACAATCATTCCAATATTGATTCTGATGAGGTACTGTTTTATACTGAAGGAGATTTTATGAGTCGTAACCATATTGATTTAATGGATTTTACACTTCATCCGGGAGGAATCGTACACGGACCTCACCCTGGTGCTATGGAAAGAAGTATCGGGAAAAAATTCACTGAAGAATATGCGGTCATGGTAGATCCTTTCCGTCCTTTAAAAATTACAGAAGAAGCTATGAAGGTAGAAGATCCTTCTTACAAAACTTCCTGGCTTGAATAATATACACAAACTGATAGATAAATAATTTATAAACCAAAATAGAAAACATTTAAATGTCGAATTACATTAGTGCAGAAGAAGCTATATCCGTTATAAAAAGCGGAGATCGTGTTTTTTTCCATGGGAGTGCATGTACTCCTAATTATTTAATTGATGAACTGGCAAGACAGGCATCAAGACTAGAAGGAATTGAAATGGTATCCATTACCCAGCAGGGAAATGTAGAGATTGCTAAACCTCAATATAAAGATACATTCTTTGTCAACTCCCTATTTGTTTCCTCACCCGTAAGAGATGCGGTTAACTCTGAAAGAGGAGATTTTGTTCCCGTATTTTTGAGTGAGATTCCTATCCTGTTCAGAAAAAATATCTTACCTATTGATGTAGCATTGCTTACTGTTTCTCCACCCGATAAACATGGTTTCTGTACTCTTGGAACCTCAGTAGATGTAGCAAGAGCTGCCTTAGATACAGCTAAAATAATTATTGCAATGGTAAATCCACTAATGCCGAGAACTCATGGAGACGGAGCTGTTCATATAAGCAAAATAGACAAACTGGTTTGGCGTGAAGAAGAACTACCAACAGTAGATTATGGTGCCAAAGTAGGGCCTGAAGAAATGCTTGTAGGAAAACATGTGGCGGATCTGATCGATGATAAATCCACCCTGCAAATGGGTATCGGAACAATCCCTGATGCAGTTTTAAAGTGTCTGAACAACCATAAAGATTTAGGAGTTCATACGGAAATGTTAAGTGACGGTGTGATAGACCTTATCAAAAATGAAGTTGTTAATAATAAATACAAAGGATATCACGAAAATAAGACAATCACCAGTTTCTGTTTTGGAACAAGGAGATTATATGATTTTGTAGATGATAATCCTGTAGTCGTATTCAAAGATGTAGGAGATGTTAACTTCCCTATCAACATCATGAAAAATAAAAAAATGGTGGCGATCAATTCTGCAATAGAAATTGACCTTACGGGTCAGGTTTGTGCAGATTCAATCGGAACTTTGCAGTACAGCGGAATCGGAGGACAAATGGACTTTATGAGAGGAGCCGCTTTAAGCGAAGGAGGAAAACCTATTATTGCCATTACCTCGAGAACTAAAAAAGGGGTCTCCAGAATAGTTCCATTCCTTAAAGAAGGTGCAGGAGTTGTAACGACAAGAGGTCACATCCACTATGTAGTGACAGAATATGGTACAGCTTATTTGTATGGAAAAAATTTATTACAAAGAGCTCATGCCCTTATCAGTATTGCTCACCCTGATGACAGAGAAATGTTGGAAAAGGCTGCATTCCTAAGATTTAAACATTAATAATTTTCATTAAACACACTATTTAAATTCAAAATAATAACATCTATAGTATAGATAGAGAAAACTAAAAAATTCCTTATTTTTTGGCAGTATTTTTGATTAAATCCTTATAAAATCGGAAATTGAAAACTATTTACAATTTAATAAGAGAGGAAGTTACAAATCACCCCAAGATTAAGAACTCAGTCTTAGGAAAAGTAAAAAAATGGAAAAGAAGTCATTATATAATACTTTCCGAAATCATTAAAGAAGAATTGTCTGAAGCAGAAGAGCTTCAGGGTGGTAAAAGATTTGAAATAGGAAACACTATATCGCACGTCACATTACAGCGTTTTTTCGAAAATGATTATCAGGATAAAACCCATAATGACTTACGCTTTCTCAAGACTTTGGATAAAATTTGTATTTTCTTGGGACATAAAGATCTGAATTCCTACATACAGTATGTAAAAGATAGTATTCAGGAAAACGACTTGAAAAGTGAGGATGAACTTTCCAAAGAATTAGTTAATCTCTATTGCAACGCAGCTTTTGAGTTGTATAAAAATTTTCCGGACCTAAAACTGGATCTCCTTGATGATTTGGTAATCAAAGACTCTCCTTTTCTTGAAAGAGTTTCAGTTTTTGGTCAGGAACTATGTCAGAAGGACTTCCAACTGGTCACTAAAAATAACAGATCCAATCATGAAGTCTTTGATATACAGATCATAACGGAAGATTCTGAAAAAAAAGTATTGGAATCTCAGGAATTTTGGAATCTCCTGTTTAGGGTAGGAGAAACTGATGAAGAATACTTTGTTAACCAGCTCAGCACTCAAACTTACTTTATCAGAAAAATAGATAATAAATGGAAGATATGGGATATATATAATCCTAATGCGGGAAGGCTTAATGATAAAGCAAAAAGCCGTAGTTTGTAACTACGGCTTTTTTGTTGTGTGTTTTTCGAAATATTCTCTTCCATCATTTTGGATATACAAATCTACAAAACAACATCTTAGTATCACAAACTTAAAATACACTTAAATACACTTAAGTATACTTAAATAAACTCTTCCTGCTCGTTATCGATATGAAATCCGAAGGAATCTACCTTTCACCTTTCCATATTTCTAAGATTTTTGTATTTTGCATACCAAATAAATAAAGTAAAAAGATAAATATGTCAACACTTACGTTTGCCGAAAAAATTGCTCAAGCAGAAAATTTTCTACCAATCAATGGTACAGATTACATTGAGTTTTATGTGGGAAATGCTAAACAGGCTGCCCATTTTTATAAAACTGCTTTCGGATTTCAGTCTGTAGCTTATGCAGGACCTGAAACAGGAGTAAGAGATCGCGCTTCCTATGTTGTTCAACAAGGAAAGATAAGATTGGTTTTAACTTCCGGTCTTCAGTCTGATTCGCCTATCTGCGAACATGTAAAAAAACACGGTGATGGAGTAAAAATTTTGGCACTTTGGGTGGATGACGCTTATAAAGCTTTTGAAGAAACTACAAAAAGAGGAGGAAAACCTTATTTAGAACCTGTCACTTTGAAAGATGAGCAGGGAGAAGTAAGAATGTCCGGAATTTACACTTATGGAGAAACAGTCCATATGTTTATTGAAAGAAAAAACTACAACGGAGCTTTCATGCCAGGTTATGAAAAATGGGAAAGTGATTATCAGCCTACTGATGTAGGGTTGCTTTATGTAGATCATTGTGTAGGAAACGTAGACTGGAACCGCATGGTCCCTACTGTGGAATGGTATGAGAAAGTAATGGGATTTGTAAACATTCTTTCTTTTGATGACAAACAGATCAATACGGAATATTCTGCACTAATGTCTAAGGTAATGGCCAACGGAAACGGATATGCCAAATTCCCTATCAATGAACCTGCCGAAGGTAAGAAGAAATCTCAGGTGGAAGAATATCTTGACTTCTACGAAGGTGAGGGAGTACAACATATTGCGGTCGCAACTAAAGATATCATCTACACAGTTACTGAATTAAAGAAACGAGGAGTGGAATTTCTTTCCCCTCCCCCAGAGGCATATTATGATATGGTTCCGGAAAGAGTGGGACATATTGATGAAGACATTAAGAAATTACAAAATCTTGGTATCCTTATTGATTGTGATGAAGAAGGTTATTTATTACAGATATTTACCAAACCTGTAGAGGACCGCCCTACTCTTTTCTATGAAATCATTGAAAGACATGGTGCACAAAGCTTTGGAGCCGGTAACTTCAAAGCATTATTTGAAGCATTGGAAAGAGAACAGGAGAGAAGAGGAAATCTTTAAAAATGAAATTATATGTTTTGTCAGGATAATAGTTCTGGCAAAACTTTTTTATAAACACTGCACATGAAGAAAATATTCATCGGAATTTTATTACTGGGAAGCTTAGTTGCCAAAGCTCAGAATTTTGGAACACTTAATGAAATTCTTAACAGACTTGAAGAAAAAAAAGGCATTAATCAGAATCTGGAAAATGTAGATGTAAACAATAAAAAATTCATCTTAATAAAAGACTTTGATGACCATACAGAAAGGAACTTTATCATTATCAAAGGAAAAGATGTTACCTATGTGGAAATTTTTGATGATAAACAAACCAACGAAAGCACCTCCAATGTTTTTACAGGAGATATCATCAGAAAAAAAAATATCATTTCTTTGAGAGCAGACATGCTTGAGAATAAAAAAGTTCCCTTACCTGTTACCAAAACTTTGCTTTTAACTAAGCAAAAGGATATCCTGTATCTTATCGATGTTAATACGAAAGAACGATGGATAGACGAAGAATCTTTCAATAAAAAATAACCCCCGAAATGTAAGAGGTATGTGCTCTTATTTTTTCACATTTAATTTTAATCCTATGAAATCATTTGTAGAGTACTCCTCTAAATCAGACTTTTCAATATATAATATCCCATTTGGTGTAGCAGTTTTCAATAAAGAATATATCGGCTGCTGTACTAGGATCGGAGATCAGATCATAGATCTGGCTACCTTGTATGATCTCGGTTATTTCGAAGACATTGAAGGGCTTGATGATAATATTTTTGAAGCCTATACCATCAACGAATTTATTGAATTGGGAAAACCCATTACAAATGCAGTTCGTACTAAAATTCAGGAATTATTACAGGAGGGCTCATCTCTTTCCAAAGATCAGAAAACGATCGAACAAGCCTTCTATGATCTTGATAAAGTGAAAATGATGATGCCTGTTCATATTCCGAATTATACGGATTTCTATAGCAGTATAGAGCATGCTACAAACGTGGGAAAAATGTTCCGCGATCCAAACAATGCTTTACTGCCCAACTGGAAGCATTTACCTGTAGGATATCATGGAAGAGCATCCTCAATTGTTGTATCAGGTACAGAAATCAACCGTCCGAAAGGACAGACAAAACCTGCCGAAGCTGAAAAGCCAATATTTGGTCCGTCCAAACAACTGGATTTTGAACTGGAAATGGCTTTTATTATTAATAAAAATACAGAAATGGGAGATTCTATTTCTACCAAAGAAGCTGAAGATGCTATTTTCGGAATGGTAATTTTCAACGACTGGTCTGCAAGAGATATTCAATCATGGGAATATGTACCTCTCGGACCATTTTTAGGAAAAAATTTCGGTTCATCTATTTCTCCTTGGGTAGTTACCCTTGAAGCATTGGAGCCTTTTAGAACCCTTTCTCCTAAACAAGATCCGGAAGTATTGGATTACTTACAATTTGACGGAGATAAAAACTACGATATTAATCTGGAGGTTTATCTGCAACCGGAAAACGGGGATCAAAACCTGATCAGTGAAAGCAACTATAAATATATGTATTGGAATATGTGCCAGCAACTGGCACACCATACCGTGAACGGATGCAATATAGAAGTCGGAGATATGTACGCCAGCGGAACCATCTCAGGAACTGATCCAAAATCTTTCGGTTCTATGCTTGAACTGACATGGAGAGGCCAGAATCCATTACAATTAAATAACGGAGAAGAAAGAAAATTCATTGAGGATAACGATACTGTTACCATGAAAGCATGGGCTGAAAAAGACGGTATAAGAGTAGGTTTTGGAGAAGTAAGCGGAAAAATTATACCTGCAAAATAATGAAAACACTCATTCCATCGGAAATATCTCCTGTACAACTACAGACAGTGATGCAGACAGCTATTTCACCACGTCCTATTGCATTGGCTTCTACTATCGATAAGGATGGTAATTATAATTTATCTCCATTCAGTTTCTTTAATATGTTCAGTACGGTTCCGCCTGTTATCGTTTTTTCACCGTCAAGACGCGTAAGAAACGGAACGACCAAACATACGCTGGAAAATATTCTGGAAATTCCGGAAGTAGTGATCGGAACGGTTAATTATTCCATAGTACAGCAGACCTCTCTGTCTTCTACAGAATATGACAACGGCGTCAATGAATTCATTAAATCCGGACTTACGATGAAGGATGCTGATCTTGTAAAGCCTAAACTTATCGAAGAATGTCCGGTTAACTTCGAATGTGAAGTTCTGGAAACAAAATCTTTGGGAGATCAGGGAGGAGCCGGAACTTTGGTGATCTGTGAAGTTAAGAAGATCCATATTCGGGAAGAATACCTAAATGAAGACGGTATTCTTGATCAGACCAAACTGGATATGGTAGCCCGTTTAGGAGGAAACTGGTATTCAAGAAACAATACAAATAGTTTATTTGAAGTACCCAAGCCTCTTGTCACCAAAGGAATAGGCTTTGACCTTCTTCCCGAAGCAATCAGATACAGTAAAATATTTACAGGAAATGATTTGGGAATGCTTGCCAACGTAGAAATATTACCCGGCAGCAACTTCCACTCTGACGAAAAAATTCATCAGAATGCTCAAAAGCATTTATTGGAAAATAATATAGAAGCAGCCTGGCAAATACTTATAAAATAAAAAAGGAGTGAAAATTCACTCCTTTTTATTATTTTATTCATCGATTTCAAGATTATCTTTTAAATCCGGATTCAGCTTTAAAGCTTTCTTTCTTTTGTTTCTCACATTGATATTCAAAAGCTCTACCAATAAACTGAATGCTAAACAGGAATAAATAATATTTTTACTGATATGCTGATGGATACCTTCTGCAACAAGCATTACCCCAATTACTACAAGAAAAGACAGGGCCAGCATCTGTAAACTCGGATACTGATTAATAATCCTCGAAATAGGCCCGGCAAACATCATCATAATTCCTATCGATACAATAACGGCTATAATCATTAGTACTACATTATCAACCAAACCAACAGCTGTTAAAATCGAATCCAAGGAAAACACCATATCAACCAGAATAATCTGGATAATCACTGTGGTCAAAAGACTGGACCCTGCCGATTTAGGAGCATGATGAGGTTCATCATCAATCTGCATCTTGGAATGGATTTCGAACGTACTCTTAAGGATTAGGAAAAGCCCTCCTGCCAGTAATATAATATCCTTCCAGCTTAACAGCAAGGGAAGGTCGGTTCCCGGTTCATCGATAAAACTGAGGGTAAGAACGGGGTCTTTCAGTCCGATAATCCAGTTGATCATCAGCAAAAGCATTATTCTGAATACCATTGCCAGAATCAATCCAATATTTCTGGCTTTCCTCTGTTGAGCTGCCGGAAGTTTATTGGATATAATGGATATAAAAATAATATTGTCTACCCCTAATACAATTTCAAGAAAAGTAAGTGTAAGCAAACTGATCCAGATCTGGGGATTCGCAAAATTGGGAAATTCCAATGCGGAGAAAAGGTCCATATGTGTTTATTTTAATAATCGTGTTAAAAATACGATTTTATCTATTTAGTTTGGAATCTGTTATTAATAAAATCTATGCATTTATTAACAAGAGTCTGCAAATCATCAGGGAAAGTATTTTCTTCCCAGGGTTCTTTAGCCCCAAATACATGATTGGCTCCTTCAATCAGAAATAATTCCGAGCTGGCATTTAAAAGATGTAAATGTTCGGCATTTCTCACATCCACGCTTTCATCATGGGTCCCATGAATAATGAGGATATGTGCCTTAGCCATTTCTATAGCTCTTTCCACATCGAAACGTACCGGATCTTTTTGATAGTCTTCATAAAACTGATAGAAATGAGGCATCTGCTGTTTTGTCCTTCCATTGACCACGTAATATACTCCTGATTCTTTCCAGTTTTCAAGGCGGTCTCCTTTCGGAAAGCGTTCAAGGCTGTCTACACTTGCCAGAGTAATCAATCCGTTAATTCTTTCGTCTTCAAAAGTTTTTACTATGGAAATTCCTCCTCCTCTACTGTGTCCTATCAAAATAACTTTATGGGAATCAACTTTAGGATTATTGATAAAATAGTCGATAACGGCTCCTAAATCTGATAATTCTTTAGAATAATTATTATTTCCAAAAGCCTCCAGGTCACCGAAGTGCTGGGGATCATCCAGTGTAGTTCCGTTAAACGAAAAATTAAATTTCACAAAAAAGAAACCTGCTTCTGCAAATTTTTCTGCCATTAAATTCCAGGCTCCCCAATCTTTATATCCTTTATAACCGTGAGCAAAGAGAATTAACGGCAGCTTTTCTCCTTCCTCCGGATAGAATGAATCGGCAAGAAATTCTCTGGTCTCCGGATTTGAAATAACAAGATTCTTATTTTTTATGATTTTCATATCAGTTCTTAATGAGTAATTGTTCTACAAATATATCCAAATCGAGATTAAAAATCTTATTTTTGTTCTTATGTTGGATATAAGGACAGTAACCGTCATGCGTTATATTCTGCCATTGCGTGAAGGCGGATCTTTACCTGCTTTAGCTGAAGCGGATGATGATTTTAAATATGTATTGAAATTCCGGGGTGCAGGCCATGGAGTAAAAATGCTGATTTCCGAACTTTTAGGCGGAAAAATAACTGAGGTATTAGGATTAAAAATTCCTGAGCTGGTATTTGTAAACCTTGATGTCGATTTTGGAAGAACGGAAGCTGATGAAGAAATTCAGGATCTTTTGAAATTTTCTGAAGGACTTAACCTTGGATTACACTATCTGTCCGGAGCCATAGCTTATGATCCGGGAATCAGTATAGATCCGTTACTCGCTTCCAAAATTGTATGGCTGGATGCTTTTATAACTAATATAGACCGTACTTATAAGAATACCAATCTTTTAATGTGGCACAAAGAACTTTGGGTGATTGATAACGGAGCTTCTTTTTATTTTCATCATTCATGGCAAAATTTTGATACTGCCGCAAAAACTCCCTTTAAGTATGTAAAAGATCATGTTTTACTCCCTAAAGCGACAAAGCTGGATGAGGCTGATCAATGGGCTCATGAGATTTTAAATGACGGTATTTTCAGAGAGGTTGTTAATTTAATCCCCGAAGACTGGTTACAATGGGAAGATGCCGATGAATCTCCGGAAGAAATCCGTGAGATATATTTCCAATTTATGAAAACAAGATTAGAGAATTCCACAATTTTTGTAAACGAAGCGAAAAATGCAAGAGGATAAAATATACGAATATGCAGTTATACGCCTGGTCCCTAAAGTTGAAAGAGAAGAGTTTTTCAATATAGGACTGGTTATGTTTTCAAAAAAGGAAAAATACATTCGTGTGGAATTTTACCTATGTCCTGATAAATTCAGATTAATGCACAGTAAGCTGGATTACGACGATATTATCCATAATCTTGAAAGCTTCCAGAAAGTGGCTCACGGACAAAAAGACGGTGGTCCTATTGCACAGCTTGAAATTCCGGAGCGTTTCCGCTGGTTAACCGCTGTAAGGAGTTCTGTAGTACAGACTTCAAGACCTCATCCTGGAAAATCCAAAGACCTTGATAAAACTTTTGATAAACTTTTTCAGGAATTGGTTAAATAATCTCATTTTTATATGAAGATACTCAACAATAATCAATCATCCTTTCAAAGGTTTTTATTCAACCTGTTTTTCATAAGTCTGGTATTCGGGAGCTTTCATCAAGGGTTTTCACAAAGCAAAATTCCTGAACAACCCAAAATTGAAAAAAGCATTCTCCTGACAGAAAAGACTCTGATTTCTGAAAGCATAACATATAAAACTGATGAAAACGGGAATTCTATTCTTCTGGATATCTATCATCCAAAGAATACTTTTGGTAGAAATCTTCCCATCGCTATTTATGTTCATGGAGGAGCATGGGTTCTCGGAGATAAAACTATACGAAAGGGGAGCTATATTGAAGATCTGATCTTAAAATTGGTTGAGAAAGAATATATTGTCATCAGTATTAACTACAGGCTGGTCAACGAACATACTCATTTTCCGTCTCCTATCCAGGATTGTAAAGATGCGGTTCGGTGGGTAAGAAAGAATGCAGAAAAATATCATTTTGATACTGCTAATATTGGTTTGATCGGAACTTCTGCAGGGGCTCATTTATCACTATTAACCGCTTATACCAGTGATAATGATTTTATAGGAAGCCCAGAACTGGCCTCCTATTCGGCAAAAGTAAATTATGTAGTCGATAATTACGGACCTGCAGATTTAAATAAATTAATGCGTACAAGGCTTGGAAAAGTACAGACTGCCATTGCTGGATTATTTTTAAAAGAGCTTCTTGAAAGACGATCAGATCTTTTATTAGGACTCACGGGATATGATATTGAAAAAGATAAGAAAAAAATCATAGAGATCTGTCAATCAGTTTCTCCCCTCGCATATGTTAAAAATGCTGTCCCCACTCAGATTTTACAGGGAAATAAGGACAAAATCGTTCCCTTAAAACAATCTAAAAAGTTATATAAAACTTTAAAGAAAAATAACATAGAAACCTCTCTCACTATCGTAGATCAGGGAACTCATGGCTTCAAGACTACAGATACCGATCATCTCCATGAGATCGTGAATGAAATGGTTACTTTTATAATTTCCCACACTTCCCTTACGACCTCAGCTGAAAAACTGTAAACTATACATATATTAAAAAAAATATTCCATATATAGTGAATTCCAAAAAGGTCACAGTCTTTTGTATTGAAAATTTGCTAAATTACTATACATATTCATTTTTTTTATACACAAAATAATTAACTTGCCTAACAATTGAATTATTTCAAATAAATAGGCATAAATTTTAATTATTACCATCTAAAAAAAACAAAGTGATATGGAATTTCTCAATGGAATTAATGCGCTTACATTAGTATTCACTTCGATACTGATATTTGCAATCGCCTACCGTTTTTACGGAATTTTCATGGCAAATAAAGTCCTTCGTCTTAATGATAAAAACACAACTCCCGCAGTAGAGTTTGCAGATGGTAAAGACTATGTTGCCACCAATAAGAATGTTCTGTTTGGGCATCACTTTGCTGCTATTGCCGCAGCCGGGCCTCTAGTGGGACCTGTTCTTGCGGCTCAGTTCGGGTATCTTCCCGGAGCATTATGGATCCTGATCGGTTGTGTACTTGGCGGAGGAGTCCACGATATGGTGGTTCTATTCGCTTCTGTTCGTCATAAAGGACAAAGTCTTGCAACAATTGCTTCCAAAGAGATTGGAAAAACAACCGGGACTGTTGCAGGATTTGCCATTCTATTCATTTTGATTCTTACATTGGCCGGATTATCCTTAGCCTGTATCAATGCAATGCACGAAGCTTCCTGGTCGTTATTTACCGTTATAATTACGATGCCTATTGCCATTATAATGGGATTGATCATGCGTTACAGGAAAAACAGTGTGACCTTTGCTAGTATCTTAGGCGGAATACTTCTTATAGCAGGAATTATAGGCGGACACAGCCTGATGCAGAACGAAACTATGAACAACCTTTTTTCATGGCATATTACCACCATTTCCATTGCTATTCCTTTATATGGTTTCTTAGCTTCAGTATTGCCTGTATGGTTACTGCTTGTTCCCAGGGATTACCTTTCTACCTATTTAAAAATAGGAACGATCATCATGCTGGCTATAGGAGTTATCGTGATTCATCCTACCATTCAGATGCCGGCACTTACTCAGTTTGTAAATGGCGGAGGGCCCGTTATCGGAGGACCTGTGCTTCCTTTTATTTTTATTGTTATTGCATGTGGGGCTATTTCAGGGTTTCATGCTGTAATCGCTACAGGGACTACCCCAAAAATGCTGAACAGGGAAAGAGAAATATTATTTGTAGGATATGGTGCAATGCTCGTAGAAGGGTTTGTTGCACTGATGGCACTTATTGCTGCCTGTACTTTAATGCCCGGAGATTATTTCGCCATCAATACGCCAAAGGAATCCTATGATGCTTTTCTAGTGGCTCATCCTTCTTTACACGGTGTGGACATCAACTACTTTTCTGAAAAAATAGGTATTGATCTTCATGGAAGAACGGGTGGAGCTGTTTCTTTAGCTGTCGGAATGGCACATATCTTTAATAAAATCCCTTATATGGATCAGCTGATGGCTTACTGGTACAATTTTGCCATCATGTTTGAAGCTGTATTTATCCTTACTGCAATTGATGCGGGAACAAGAGTCGGAAGGTTTTTCTTGCAGGAAATGCTGGGCTCTGTTATTCCCAAGTTCAATGATAAGAACTGGACTCCGGGAATTATGATCAGCAGCCTGCTTTTCACCTTTGCATGGGGTTATCTGGTCTTTACGGGAAATGTCAGCAGCATCTGGCCATTATTCGGAATCAGTAATCAGTTATTGGCAGCCTGCGGATTAATTGTATGTACGACGATGCTAATCCGCCTGAACCGGGGAAAATACGCCCTTTGTTCTGCTATTCCGGGAATATTTATGGCGATTATCACTTTTTGGGCCGGATATATTCAGGTGACAGACATTTACATTCCGAAAGGGCAATATTTACTGGCAACATTAGCTGTAGTCGCTATGGTTCTCATGCTTATTGTTTTTATAGGAGCCTTCAGGAAATGGTACGAGCTTCTACAGATCAAAACCTCCGAAACAGATTTTTACGGAGAGTCTGTAAAAGAATTGGTGGACAGATAATTACAATTTCTATAAAGGAAAACCAACAGTTACCTGCTGGTTTCATTTTGTACGTTTTTGAATACGTTTAATCTCATTCAAAAGTAAAGGAAATGCCGGCTGAGCCATTCCGCCATGGTCAAAGCCTTCCAATTCATATAATGTGGTATCCTTATGACCTTTAAGCTTCATCATACGGGCCATATACGCGTTTTCTTCATATCTTCCAAACAATTCTTTTTCACGGTCCCCCGTGATCAAAAGTAGAGGTGGGGCATCTGCACGGATAAAATGAAGAGGAGCCAGCTCGTCTATGCGAGCATCCAGTTCATCCACTCCTTTTTCCTTTCTCGCTGTAAAATGAGTGATCATCTGCCCGCTGAAAGGAATTACACCCGCTAACTTATTCGCATCAATTCCATATTTATTCAGGTAAGTTTTATCCAGTGCAATCATCGTAACAAGGTATCCTCCTGCCGAATGTCCTGAAACAAAGATCATATTTTCATCTCCACCGTATTTTTTAATATTTTTAAAAACCCACGCCACCGCAGCAGCAGCATCCTCAATATACAGGGGAGCACTTACTTTTGGTGAAAGCCTGTAATTTACTCCTACCACAGCAATTCCTTTATTTTTTAAAGCTTCAGGAATTTCCTTCTCCCCACCGGTTAATCCTCCACCATGAAACCAGATTACTGTAGGAAAATCCTTAACATTTTGTGGTATATAAATATCCAGCACACATCTTTCATCAATGTATTTATCCGTCTGATTTATTTTTTCTTCATAATAATGAATATTGTTCAGTGTCTTATACTCCTGTCCTGATACAATAATTGAAAATAATATAATAGATATGGATATTAAAATTTTACGCATTCTCTTATTTTTAATAAGGATAAATATATGATTTTTATTTGTCTCAAACTGAGATATTAAAAATAACTAAAAAAGAAAAACGGATCCATTTCTGAACCCGTCCTGAAAGATTTAAAAACATTAAAAATTAAAATTGAGTCGAGTAAATACATATCGCCCATTCTGTCCAAACTGGGACGTTGAACGGGAATAGATAAACTGATCATTATTTGTGGAAGCAGCAAGGTTCTTAGTAGGATAAATATCAAATAAATTATTTACCCCTAAGGTCAATCCAACATTTTTTGTAAACTGATAGGCTACTGAAATGTCCGTAATAATTTTATCACCTATTTTCTGATGTTCATTAAACTCCACCACTCCATCTCCGTTAGCATCTAATACATCAGCTCCGGTTACCGCTCCATAATAGGTATTTCTTAAATAGAAAGTAGCATTTCTCCATGAAAGGTTATTAGACAAGCTAGCTTTTACCCTTGGAACAGCTTCTTCCAAATATACTCTTGACTTTTCAGAGAAGTAGATATTTTCCAGATTAGCAGACTGTAACAATCCTGAAGAGTGGGTTTCTCCTACCTTTCTTGTCTGGTTAAGATTAATCGCAAAGTTATTATTCAGTTTAAAATCAGAAAACCTTACATTATGATCAATAACAATATCCAAACCTTTAGTTTCCGTATCAATAGCATTGGCAAAAAACTGCCCTGCATTTACTCCTGCTGTATCAAATGCTGCCTGTGCCGCGGCCGGAACTGCAGCTCTCGTAAACTGGTCGGTAAGAATAATCCTGTCATCAATTCTTGTAAAGTATCCATCAGCTGTAATAGTTAAATTAACAGCCGGAATTTTATATGTAAATCCCACACTCGCAGATTTTGAAGTTTCCTGCTTCAGTTTAGGGATTCCCAGTAAAGCTGCAATCTTTGAGTCATTGCTGAAAGTACCCACTTCCAGAAGCTGATTATTCGTAAATAAAGTAGATGTCACATTATAGTAAATCTGATGGATCGATGGTGCTCTGAACCCTGTAGATCCTGCAAATCTGAAATTAAGGTTCTTATCCAGTTTAATTCTGGATGCCAGTTTATAATTAAAGGTGGAACCAAAATCCGAATAATTCTCATACCTGGCTGCTGCATCTACTAATAACCAATCCGTAAAATTCAATTCCACATCTGCATATCCTGCTACTGATTGTCTGTTTTTATTCACTGCATTTTCAGGTCTGAATCCACTGAAAACCTGCGAGCCGCCGGCCAGTGCATTTCCGAAAAAGTCAGTAGGCCGAAGGCTGTTTCCTATCCATACATTACCATTCACATCATAAGTAGCATACGAAGCTTCTTCCCCTGCCGTTATTTTAAAGTTTTCATAACGGTGTTCTGCTCCGAAGGCCACGTTGATACCACTCCATACATCATATTTTTTAGAGAAATCAAGGTTGATTGTATTTTGGGTAAATCTTAATCCTCCTGCCCTGAATTCATTGGGTGAAGCAAATCTAAGAGAAGTATTTCCCGTATTCTGGATCGTATAATCAAATGAGTTCTGTCCAAAAGTATTACTGAAATCTATATTCCATCCGTCCCATTTTCCTTTAATACCCGTGGACAAAGAAAGATCCTGAATGTCCGTAGCGATCTGAGGAAGGTATCCGTTTGCATATAAACCTGTAAAGGTTCTGCTTTGATTCGGTCTTCTGTAAAAACCTCCGGAAGTACCATGTCTGAAACTATAGCCCCCAAACGTATACACCTTCCAGTCATCACTTACGGGTATTTCTATATTGGCAAAAAGCTGATGGTTATTCAGTTTAGATTGTCCTACCTGCATATTAAAATCTTTTCTTGTAAGACCTCTGTATGCTAATTCCTGATCGGTTACATTTTGGCCCAGAATTCCCTGTAGAGCACTGATTGAATTTGCACCCTGAATCTGATTCTGGAAAGCCTGGGAGAAATAATCCACTCCCTGTGCATACTGGTGAATATAATTGACAATCTGCTGGGAATTTGGAGTATTATTGATATTACTGAAAAGTGAAGAAAGATTAACACCATCATTTAAAGCTCTCTGCTCAATAGCATTATATGCATTATAAATAGCTCCGCTTTCAGTTCCCGCTCTGTAAGTAGGATTTCTGAATTGTGAAGTCCATGTAATATTATAGAAACCTCCTCTTTTACCTATTTTATTTCCGTAGTTCAAGTCAATTTGTACATTTTGTCCGTCAAAATCTCCTGTATGGTCATTTGCTGCTGGTGTTAAATTTCCACCATAGCTGATCTGTCCTGCCAATTTACCGGTGTCTCTTCTGAGTTCCAGATTGATAACACCAGCGATCGCATCAGAACCATATTGTGCTGCAGCTCCGTCTCTAAGCACTTCTATTCTGCTGAGTGCAAAAGAAGGAATGGCATTTAAATCCGTTCCTACCGTTCCTCTTCCTGGTGTTCCGTTAACATTTACCAGGGCTGAGGTATGTCTCCTTTTTCCGTTTACCAATACCAATACCTGATCTGGCCCTAATCCTCTCAACTGAGCAGGATCCAAGTGATCCGTTCCGTCGGCATTCGTCTGAACTGTTGATGTAAACGACGGTGCTACCGCATTCAATATCTGTGATATATTTGTCTGTGGTAAAACAACAGAGGATTCTTTTATATTAAAGACATCCACAGGCACCGGACTTTCTGCTTTTGATCTTGCCCCGCCTCTCGATCCTAAGATTACAACCTCCTCTACATTTCCTGTTTTCAAAGAGTCTTTTTCCTGCGCAAATGCATAGCTCCCCAAGAAGAATAAAACAGAAGCTGATAAAATAGTCTTTCTATTTTTCATATCTATAGTTAATTACTTTTAATGTTTTGAGGAGCAAAAATAGTTTATATTTATTAGTCCACAAAATTAATAGACTATTAAATCATAAAAAATGTTAATAGTTAAATTCCATCTTTTTAAATTTTAGTCAGTTTGGCAAATTTTAAGATGAGATTTTTTTCTCCCTCATGCTGAAATTTCACTTTAGCTTTAATGTTCTGAGGGTCTGTTCCATCTAAGAAAGTAACCTCCCCTATTCCGAAACGGTCATGACGGACTCTGTCTCCCACTTCAATATCTTGGGATGAATTACCGCTGGGGTTAATGATCTTAGCTGAACCTACAGGCTTCAGTTTTCGGGGCTCAGCAATAGGTTTAGACTTTTCATTTCTCTCGATTGTTTTTTTAGCATCAAGTTTTTTGAAAGATCTTGGCTCTTCAGGATATTCATCAAAAATATTAGATTTAATTCCTGAGTTATTCACAAAACGGCTTTCTATGGCAGGATTAATAAAGTCAATATATTGTTCATCTACTTCACTAAGGAATCTTGAAGGTTCTGCATCCGTAATTTTTCCCCATTGGAACCTTGAAACTGCATAAGAAAAAAACACCTGCTTTTCAGCTCTTGTTAAAGCAACGTAAAACAGACGTCTTTCTTCCTCAAGGTCTTCTCTTGTGGCAGAGCTCATAAAGCTCGGGAAAAGATTTTCTTCCAGTCCTACCAGATGTACCACTGGAAACTCCAGTCCTTTGGAAAGGTGAATGGTCATTAAAGAAACCATATCATCATCATTAGTTTTATCCTGCGTATCTGCGGAAAGAGCAATATTTTCAAGGAAATTGGAAAGGCTCGGATCACCATCTTCTACCTGGATCTGTTCTTCAATAAACCCCTGCATAGAGTTCATCAATTCCTGAACGTTTTCTACCCTTGAGATTCCTTCAGGAGTCTGATCATCTTTTAAGAATTTGATTAATCCACTTCTTTTTGCTACTTCCATCGCTACATTATAAGCAGTTTCAGTTTTCATTAAAACCTGAAACGCCTTGATCATCGACCAGAAATCATTAAGCTTATTAAGTACACCATTATTAAATCCTAAATGGGGAGCATACATCGGAAGATTATCCAATACTTTGGAAACCGATAAGTTCTGGGAATCTGCGAACACAATAAGCTTATTCTGCGTAGTTTCCCCGATTCCCCGTGTAGGATAATTAATGATTCTCATTAACGCTTCAGAATCATTTTCATTGACTAAAAGACGAAGATATCCCAACAAATCTTTCACTTCTTTTCTCTGGTAGAAAGATAATCCTCCATACACCTTATAGGGAATATTCTTTCTTCTCAAAGCGTCTTCAAAAGCTCTGGTCTGGGAATTAGTTCTGTAGAGAATCGCAAAATCACTGTATTTTCTTTGTTCACGGTTTCGGGTTTCCCAGATATTTCCCGCTACAAAATTGGCTTCATCCGCATCTGAAAGAGAACGGTATACTTTTATTTTTTCTCCTTCTTCATTATCACTAAACACATTTTTCTTAAACTGCTGCAGGTTTTTGGAAATAACCACATTGGCAGCATTTACAATATTCTGTGTTGAGCGGTAATTCTGCTCCAAAGATACAGTTACCGCATCGGGATAATCCTTTTTAAAGTTGAGAATATTATAAATATTAGCCCCACGGAAAGAATAAATAGATTGGGCATCATCTCCCACTACACAGATATTTTCAAATTTTGAAGCTAATGCTTTTACAATTAGATACTGAGAATGGTTAGTATCCTGATACTCATCTACGAGAATATATCTGAATCTGTCCTGATATTTAGCCAATACTTCCGGAAAACGGGTAAGCAATTCATTGGTTTTCAATAATAAATCATCAAAATCCATAGCTCCGTTTCGGAAACAGGCTTCTACATATTTCTGATAAATCTGTCCGATAAATTTCATATTAGCCTTTTCGTCAGCCTCCATTAATTCAGGATTATTGAAATAAGCTTTTACTGTAATCAGATTGTTTTTGTAGGTAGAAATTCTTGCTTGAACTTTTTTAGGCTTATACAGATCTGCATCGATACTCATATCTTTCAGCACCTTTTTGATCACATTTAAAGCATCCTGCTGATCATAAATAGTAAAATTGGACGGATATCCCAGATAATGTGCTTCACTTCTTAAAATTCTTGCAAAAACAGAGTGAAAGGTTCCCATCCATAAGCTACGGGCATTACTGTCCCCCACTACTTTGGCAATACGCTCCTTCATTTCACGAGCAGCCTTATTGGTAAAGGTAAGTGCCAGAATATTGAAAGGATCTACTCCATTTGTAATCAAATGAGCAATACGCATGGTAAGCACACGTGTTTTTCCGGAACCGGCTCCTGCCAGAACCATTAAGGGTCCCTGTAAAGTGGTTACGGCTTCAAATTGTGATTCATTTAATCCTTTCAGATAATCCTCCATGCTACAAAAATTTTTGAATTACAAAATTAAAGTATTCTATGGAGAATTCAAATTTTTGAAATCTTTGTCTTAGACTTAGAAAGATCGAATCGCTTAAAAAATTCAATAAACATGTAACAATTCGCCTATTTTCCCATACTTATTAAAAAACAATTTCAACTATATGAAAAAGAGACTTTTTTCCGTTGTTACAGCTGCTTTCTTTGGAATGGTAGTGAGTGCACAACAAATCAAATTCGAAGAGTACGATTTACCCAATGGCTTACATGTAATCCTTCATCAGGATAATTCTGCACCGGTAGTAACTACAGGTGTCATGTACCACGTAGGAGCAAAAGATGAAGTAAAAGGGAGAACCGGTTTCGCCCATTTTTTTGAGCACCTTTTATTTGAAGGAACTCCGAATATAAAAAGAGGAGAATGGTTCAAAATCGTTTCTTCCAACGGAGGGCAGAATAATGCCAATACTACTAATGACAGAACGTATTATTATGAGACTTTCCCATCCAATAATGAACAGTTAGGACTTTGGATGGAGTCTGAAAGAATGCGTCATGCTGTAATCAATCAGGTAGGAGTAGATACTCAGAGAGAAGTTGTAAAAGAAGAAAAAAGATTAAGAATGGATAACCAGCCTTATGGTAATCTTTTCACAACTATACAGAAAAACTTATTCACCAATCACCCATACAACTGGCCTACGATCGGTTCTATGGAAGATTTGAATGCTGCTAAATTGGATGAGTTTCAGGCTTTCTATAAAAAATATTACGTTCCGAACAATGCTACTTTAGTCGTTGCCGGAGATATCAAGCCAGAGCAGACTAAAAAGTGGATTGAGACCTATTACGGAGCTATCCCTAAAGGAACCGTAACTTCCAAGAACTTTCCTAAGGATGAGCCGATTATTAAAGAAAAGGAAGTAACAGCTTATGATCCAAACATCCAGCTTCCTGCTTATGTTTTTGCTTACAGAACTCCTGCCAACAAGGAAAGAGATGCTTATGTACTGGATATGCTTTCTTCTTATTTAAGTAACGGAAAGTCTTCAGTTTTGTATAAAAAACTGGTAGATCAGGAGAAAAAAGCACTTCAGGTAGCTGCTTTCAACCAAGGTCTTGAAGACTATGGAATTTTTGCATTCTTCGCAATCCCGATGGGACAAACTTCCAAGCAAACATTACAGACTGATATTGATGCCGAAATTAAAAAACTACAGACCAGTTTAATCTCTCAGGAGGATTATCAGAAGCTTCAGAATCAGTATGAAAACCAATTTGTAAATCAGAACTCAAGCATTCAGGGAATTGCTGCTTCATTGGCAACCAACCATGTTTTAATGGGAGATACTAATTTAATCAACAAAGAAATCGACATTTACAGATCTATTACAAAAGAAGATCTTCAGAATGCTGCTAAAAAGTATCTTAACCCTAACCAAAGAGTAGTCATTAATTATCTGCCTGAAAAAAAATAGTTCCTAAAGGCTGAAAATGATTATTAATTTTAAATATTTACAAATGAAAAATCAATTAACATATATAGCAGTAGCATTTTTATTTACAGGTATGCTTTCTGCACAAAAAATAGATATTAATGCAATGCCAAAACCGGGACCTACTCCTGCCATCAACATTGCAAAACCAAAAACTTTCCAGCTAAGCAACGGACTTACCGTAATGGTTGTAGAAAATAACAAATTACCCAGGGTAAACGTTAACCTTAGTATGGATAGACCTCCTATTTACGAAGGAAATATTACCGGAGTAAGCGGAGTAATGGCCGATCAGCTGGGAAATGGAACAACCAGTTTAAGCAAAGATGATTTCAATAAAAAGATAGATTTCCTAGGAGCTAATTTAAGTTTCTCGTCTACAGGTGCCTTTGCGAATTCTCTTTCTAAATATTTCCCTGAAGTATTGAATTTAATGGCAGATGCAATCATCAATCCTAAATTCTCTGCTGAAGAGGTTCAAAATTCCAAAGACAGAACTGTTGAAGGATTAAAAGCTGATGAAAAAAATGCAGCATCAATTGCTGATAAAGTTTCTACTGCTCTTATCTATGGAAAAAATACTTCAAGAGGTGAATTTGAAACTATTGAAAGTGTTAGTAAAATCCAATTAGCTGACGTACAGAATATGTACAAGAAATATTACGCTCCGGATCATGCTTATCTAGTAATTGTAGGAGATGTAAAATACGATCAGGTAAAACCAATGGTTGAAAAAGCTTTCAATAGCTGGAGAAAAGCGAATACTACTTTTGCCGCTTTAGAGCCGGCTTCTAACGTAGCTAAAACAGAAATCAATATAGTGGATGTTCCTTCCGCAGTACAATCTGTAGTATCTGTAAGTAATCTTAACGACTTTAAGATGAAAAATCCTGATTATTTTGCAGCTACTATGGCTAATTATATCTTAGGTGGTGGCGGTGAGGCAAGACTTTTCATGAATCTTCGCGAGAAGAACGGTTTCACATACGGAGCCTATTCTGACCTTTCTGCAAGTAAATATTCTCCGGCATTTGCTGCAGAAGCAAGTGTAAGAAATGAAGTAACGGATAAGGCAGTTGTTGAGTTCATGAATGAGCTCAATGCTATTTCCACTGTAAAACCGGAAGAACTGGAAAATGCAAAAGCTAAATTAAAAGGAGCTTTCATTATGTCTCTTGAAAAACCTGAAACGATTGCAAGATTTGCTTTAAATCAAAAAGTTCAGGATTTACCAAGCGATTTTTACACCAACTATCTGAAATCAATCGATAAAGTAACTACTGCCGATATTACAAACGCTGTAAAAGCCAATATCTTTCCTAACCAAAGCAGAATATTTATCGCTGGTAAGGCTTCTGATATTTCTGAAGGTTTAGAGAAATTAGGATATCCTGTAAAATATTATGACAACAATGCCAATCCTGTTTCAAAACCGGTTGCTCAGAAAGTTGATGCTAGCGTCACTATTGCATCCGTAGCTGATAAATACCTCAATGCAATCGGAGGAACGGCAGCTGTTCAAAAAGTAACATCTATCACTACTGAAGCTACCACTAAAGTACAGGGAATGGATATGACTATGAATATGATTCAGGCAAAAGGCGGAAAGATGGCTATGAACATGAAGATGATGGGTAACACCATTCAGAAAATCGTTTTCGACGGAAAGGATGGATATATGGAGGCACAAGGTCAGAAAATGCCTTTAAATGACAAGCAAAAAGCTGAAATGTCCAAAGAAACTGAACTTTTCCCTGAACTTGGTTTTGCAAAATCTTCTGAATATAAACTTTCAGGAATCGAAAAATACAACAATGAAGATTCTTATGTCGTAAAAGGTTCAAAAGACACTTATTATTACAGCGTAAAAACAGGATTGAAAACCGGTGAAGTAAAAGCAGGTGAAGGAGGAACAATTCCAACAAGCTATGCCGATTACAAGGAAGTATCCGGAGTAAAATTCCCTTTTACCATTATCCAGAACATGGGAGGAATGGAAATTACCTTAAATGTAAAATCCTACCAGATCAATCAGGCTAAAGATGCTGATTTCAAATAAAAAATCATTAATTCCATATCAAAACCGGCAACTTAAGTTGCCGGTTTTATTTTTCCTGACTCTTATTTTGTCATTAGATAAAAAAAGATTAAATTTGCCCATTCAAAAGAAATCAGATTAATGGACACTATATTTACACTATTGATGGTTCTTATTATGATTGCCAGTGTATTACTGGTAATTGTTATCATGGCTCAGAATCCTAAAGGAGGAGGCCTTTCCAGTACTTTCGGAGGAACATCTTCCGCTCAGTTCGGGGTACAGAGAACCAACGACTTTATGGAAAAAGCAACATGGACATTAGGAGGAACGATTATTGTACTTATCCTTATTAGTGTTGTTGTTACAGGAAAGCCATCACAAGTAGCTCCAACATCTCAGCCAGTAAAAAAAGAAGTTCCGGCTTCTCAATCTACAACTACTCCGGCTCAGACACCTGCAGTTCCGGCAAAATAAGAAAAAGGAAAATCAATTATATAAGCAACTCACCAGGGTTGCTTTTTTTATGCTTTATTACGGAAAGAATCCCAGTAATGGTCCTGATCTTTAAAGAACAGGCATTCTATGAACGAATCTAAGGACATCATGCGTAGAGTATCCTCATCCATTTCTTCAAAAGGAATTTTAAAGAAAACTGTATCGAGCTCCACCACTTCACGGTCAATAATAAAAATATTATTAGGATTGTAAAACGGATAATTTTTAATATCGGAATTGGTTGTAATCAGTTTTCTTCCTGAAGCAAGTACTTCAAACGTCCTGATCGTCAATCCATTTTGAAATGGTTTATTAATATCCAGAACCGATATTGAATTTTCATAATAATTAATGATCTGCTTATGAGTAAGCTTTTCAAAGCTCAGTTTTCCGGTATCAAACTGTTTTAAATGATGATCCAGTATTTTTTTGAGATTAAAAGCTATTTTCCCCATCGCATAATAATAAAAAAAACATTGTAAGCCCAGCTTACCAGCATGTTTCTTCACCTGCTCTCCAATAAGATAACGGTCAGTATGTGCACTTCCTATAAATACAATATCATAATTATTATTATCTTTAGCCTTTGCCGGATTCCGATATTCATCAAGGTAAAAAAGAGGTCTGAATTTCAAACCATACCGGACTGCATCCTGATATTCAAAGGTAAATTTTTTATCAAAAAAAGAAAGATGATTCAGTAATTTCGGATACTCTGCCAGCGCATCAAAACTATAGTAAATCATAAGTATTCCCGGATTATTTTCTTTCACTTTTTCCAGGAAATATGCAGGAGTTGCTTCTCCCTTTATCAATAAGAAATAATCGTACTTCTTGGATAGTGTCTCATTCAGTATCCTTTTATAATATTTCTGAATTCTATGTTGATAAAGTTTTTTATTAAACCTGATGATTCCTTTGGAAAAATTGGAATTGGATGGTCTCTCATCATAAAAGTCAACTTCAGCTCCCCAATAGGAAAGCCTTTCGGCAATCACTTTTTCATATTGAAAAAAGCTAACGGACAAGAAAAGGATTTTTTTATTTTTCAGGTTCATGATTATTTCAAAAGACCTTTTACCTTCATTTCTTCCAGAGATTCATTAAGTTTAATATCTTTAATATCCTGTTGTAAAACCCATTGCGTAAATTTAGACATCCCTTCTTCAAAAGATATTTTTGGATGAAAGTTTAAAATTGATTTTATTTTACTGATGTCTGCAAAATTATGCCTGATATCCCCTAAACGAAATTGGCCCGAAATATTAACCTTACAATCTTTGCTATATAATTTTCGTAAACTCTGAGCTACATCTGTAACCGTTGTCTGAACTCCGGTTCCCACATTTAATACTTCTCCATCTGCATTCTTATTTTCTATACTTTTAATAACAGCATCTAAGGCATCATTAATATGTATAAAATCTCTTGATTCTTTACCGTCTTCGAATACATTTATTTCCTTCCCATTAAGAATCTGTGATGAAAAGATTGATAAAATCCCGGTATAAGGATTAAGCAAAGACTGTCCTTCGCCATATACATTCTGGAACCTCAGCCCTACCGCTGCAATACCTATAGAAGAACAAGTAGCCATTACCATCTGTTCCTGTGTATATTTAGTAATTCCATACACTGAGGTAGGATGTATTTTAGATTCCTCATCTGTTGCAAGAGCTGTAAGAATCTTTCCATCCAAATACGTTATTTCAAAATCCCCATTCTTCATATCTATTATTTTTCTAGATTTAGGATACATTATTCCTAATTCTGGATGCAGATACTTTCCTTCACCATGTACCGCTCTTGAAGAAGCAATGATTACTTTTTTTATACGATGAGATTCATTTACCAGAATATCCAGCATGAGAGCCGTTCCTGAAACATTTACTTCCGCATATCTCTCTATCTGATACATAGATTGTCCTGTTCCTGTTTCAGCTGCCAAATGTACAATGACCTCCTGATCCTCAATCGCATGTCTCCAGTCTTCTCTACAGGTAACATCACCTTCAATAAAGTTGAACTTATCAAGAATACTTCTATACAAAGGAGAATCGATAATAGGATCCTCTCCATGAATCTGAGAAGAAAGATTATCTAATATAGTTATCTCATGGCCTTTTTTCTTAAGTGCCAAGGACAGCTTGCTTCCAATAAACCCCGCACCCCCAGTAATGAGTATTCTCATGATATATCAAAAAAATTAGTTTATTTTATTAGTATTATAATATATTTGCCTACACTGCAAAAATAAATATTTCACTTTATAAAAAACTCTTAAAGCTAAATATTGCAAAGCGGTAATATTCCTAAGACCATACATCTCTTTAAGGTTCTTTCTATATCCTTTTTCCATGGAAGAAAGATCAGCAGATAAACCGGAAGCTCCAAAGGTTCTTTTTCCTCCTCCCGCAATAACAAGGCTTTCATCCAGAATATACATTTTATTCTTTAAAGCAATTTTAAGCCAGTAATTTACGTCTTCTGTGTACCTCTGATTGTCATCAAAATAACCCGTATTTTTTAATATTTTTCTTTTAAAGATAACCGTTGACGGCTGAGCTTCATTTCTTATCAATAATTTATTAAAGGTAATTTCCGCAAGCCCGTCTTTTACTTTATAAGGAAATAAAATTTCACTGTTATTTCTTCTGCACGCTAAAAAATCAATTACCCATCCTCTCCTTTCTAAAAATTCTATTTGATGTTTCGTCTTTTCAGGCAGCCACTCATCATCGGAATCCAATAAAGCAATGTAATCTCCTATTGCTTCTTTAAGCCCTGTATTTCTTGCTTTTGAAACACCTCCGTTATTCTGATCTATGAGCCTGATATTCATATCCGGATGGGATTCAATGTAATCTAAAACCACTAATCTGCTGGCATCTGTAGACCCATCATTGATTATAATAACTTCAAATCTCTCAGCAGGATAAGTTTGAGTTCGCACAGAATCCAATGCTTTTTGTATAGTTTTTTCAGCATTATAGAGAGGAATGATTACAGAAACCATCTATATTAGTATTATGAATTTCCTTCACTGTAAGGAAAACGGTTAATAATGGATCTTCCCAAAGAAATTTCATCGGCATATTCCAGCTCATCACCTACAGAAATACCTCTTGCAATACTCGAAAAATCGATCTCAAAAGTTTTAAACTTCTTGTAAATATAATAAGCCGTAGTATCTCCTTCCATCGTAGCACTCAAAGCAAAAATAAGTTCTTTTACTTTTCCCTCATTCAGTTTTTTCTCAATGCTGGCAATATTCAATTGGTTAGGGCCTACTCCTTCCATAGGCGAAATCTTTCCGCCAAGAACGAGATATTTACCTCTATACTTACCTGTATTTTCAATTGCCATTACATCCCGTACATCTTCCACAATACAGAGTAACTCATCATTTCTTTTGGCATTGCTGCAAATTTCACAAATATCAAAGTCAGAGAAATTATGACATTCTTTACAATACTTTATTTCATTAACCAAATTAATTATTGAATTCCCAAGGCTTACAGCCCTCGAATTGGGTTGCCTCAGCAAATGAAGAGCTAAACGTAATGCCGTCTTTTTTCCAATCCCGGGAAGTCCTGAAATTTCCTCTACTGCTTTTGCCAAAACTTTACTAGGATAATCCATACCTACAAAAATAAGATAAAAAGCTGATTATGTTTTTATCATGTCCAAAAATTCATTAAAATTCATACAAAAGATTTATCTTTGGTAAAAACAACCAGAGAGCACTTAATTCCCTTAATTATTCTTTAGATTAAAGTATAAAAAAACATATTTCGCCTAAAAAAGTCAGAAAATAAACCGTACTATATAAACTTAAACACAATGAAATATTTTATCATTTTATTCTCAGCCCTAACATTGGTTGCCTGTAAAAAAGAAAATCCAGCCAACACCAATCCCATTGTTGGAGATTGCCTTAGTATTGCTCAGGATTCTATACATACCACTGCCGGAACAATCAATATAGGGACTATTGCTTTTCCAAAAGAGACTAAAGAATGCTCCTGCTATTTCGCTAAAAACAAAGCTGATTTTGAAGCAGAAAAATATATCTATGCCGATGATGCAGGAAAAACGGCTTATATGCAACTAGACGGACAAAAACTGGTCATGAATCTTTTATCATCCAGTGATATGGAAGCAGATGAAGAACTGAGCAAGGAAATAGAAAATGATGATTATAAGATTTCTGTGAAAGCTAAAAAAATAAAAGGCGAAGAAGCCTTGTTATTTCAGGGAAGCATGACTATTGAAAAATCTACAGGAGAGACTGTTACACTTCCTATTTATGGAGAATGCGGTTGCTAACATACAGCCAAAAATTAATAAACAATGCTTTTGAATATTCAGAAGCATTTTTTTATTCGTAATTTTGATAAAAATAAAAATTTATGGTATTGTCTAATATAGAACCGCAAATTGTCTGGAAAAATTTCTCCAAACTTAATGCTGTTCCAAGACCTTCTAAGAAAGAAGAAAAAGTAATCGCATTTATCAAAGAATTTGGAGAGAACCTTGGTTTAGAGACTACTGTGGATGAAGTAGGAAATGTTATTATTAAAAAACCTGCAACTCCGGGGATGGAAAACCGCAAATCTGTTGTACTTCAGTCTCACCTTGACATGGTTTGTCAGAAAAATAATGATATCAATTTTGATTTCGAAACGGAAGGAATCAAAATGGAAATCGACGGAGATTGGGTAAAAGCAAAAGGAACCACTCTCGGAGCTGACAATGGACTAGGCGTAGCCACTATTATGTCTATTCTTGAAAGTTCAGACATTCCTCACCCTGCCCTTGAAGCACTGTTTACAATCGATGAAGAAACAGGAATGACCGGTGCCTTAGGTTTAAAACCGGGACAGTTAACAGGTGAGATATTATTAAACCTTGATACCGAAGAGGATGATGAAATTGATATAGGCTGTGCAGGAGGTGTAGATGTAACAATCAGCCAGACATACACTACCGAAGAGGTAAAAGGGCAGATCGTAAGAATTGAAGTAAAAGGATTACAGGGTGGACACTCCGGAATGGATATCCACAAAGGATTAGGCAACTCAAATATAATTCTGGGAAGAATTCTCTACAAAACCATAGAAAAACAAAATCCTCAACTGATCTCTATTGACGGTGGTGGTTTAAGAAATGCTATTCCAAGAGAAGCCGTGGCCATCTTATCTGTAAGAAATGCCAATGAATTTATTGAAGAAGCCACTACTCTTAAAAAAGAAATTTTAGAAGAATTCGCCACTATTGAACCTTCTATTCAAATCAATATAGAAAATTCTACAAATGCAGAAAAAGCAATTTCAGAAGAAGATTCAAAAAAAATAATTCTGGTATTAAAATCTTTACATAACGGAGTTTACAGAATGAGTCCCGATGTAAAAGATCTTGTAGAATCATCCAATAATGTAGCGAGAGTTGAGTTAAAAGGAGGTGACCTAAGAATTCTTAACCTTTCCAGATCATCTGTAGATTCTTCTAAAGATTCAGTAGCTGAACAATTGAAATCAGTTTCTGAGCTTGCCGGAATGAATGTAGAATTCAGTGGATCTTATCCGGGATGGAAACCAAAACCAGGATCAGAGATCGTTCAGCTGATGGAAAAGATTTATGAAAATAAATTCAATGAAAAGCCTGAAGTGGTAGCATGCCATGCAGGGCTGGAATGCGGAATTATCGGGGCCAATTACCCTGAAATGGAAATGGTAAGTTTTGGACCGACAATCAAAGGAGCACACTCACCTGACGAAAGAGCAAATATTCCTTCTGCCCAGAAGTTCTGGAGCTTCCTTAAAGATATTCTGGCTCAGATTCCCCAGAAATAAATATAAAAATTTACAAACCTCTAAAGCTTACTACTCTAGAGGTTTTTTTAAAAATAATCGAATTAGGAAAAGTATTGTTGTATTCTGTGGTTCCAGCATGGGCTACGATCCCTTTTTTGAAAAACAGGCATTATTACTTGGAGAAACTCTGGCAAAACATAAGATTCAATTAATATACGGAGGAGCAAATGTCGGTTTAATGGGAGCTGTTGCGAATGGAGTATTAAATAACCAGGGAAAAGTTATTGGTGTTCTTCCCCGCTTTTTACAATCTAAAGAAATTGCCCATACCAGCTTATCCGAATTGATATTGGTAGAAACCATGCATGAAAGAAAAACCAAAATGAATGATCTGTGTGACGGAATAATTGCTCTTCCAGGTGGTTATGGAACATTAGAAGAACTTTTTGAAATGATTACGTGGGCACAACTTGGGCTTCATAAAAAACCAATAGCCGTTTTGAATATTAACGGATTTTATGATGATCTCATTACTATGATCAAAACTATGGTTGATAAAGGCTTTTTAAAGCAAATCAATCAGGAAATGCTTCTCATCAGTGATGATATTGAGGAACTTTTAGAAAAAATGAAAAACTATACTGCTCCGGTTGTAGGAAAATGGATTTCTGAAGAAAAGTTATAAACCATATCAACAATCTAAAAAAAATCCATTAAAATAAAATATTTAATTTAAAAAAAGAGTAAATATTCCTATATTTCATTTTCAAAAAACATTATAATATTATAATATGAAATATCATTTTTTATTTTTAGGATTATTATTCGTACAATCAATACAGGCTCAGTATAAATATCCGGAAACTCCACAAAAACCCGTAACAGATAATTATTTCGGCACTAAAATAACAGATAATTACCGATGGCTGGAAGATCTCAAAGATCCTTCAGTACAGAATTGGTTCAAAGCCCAGGCTGATTTCAGCCACAGCATTATAGATAAAATTCCTAATCGAGAGGAGCTTTATAAGCAAATGAAGGATATCCAAGCTATGAATGGTGATTCTTTTGGAGTAATCATGCAAAGGCAAAACACCTATTTCTATACCAAGACAAAAAAGAACGAAAACCTTTCTAAACTCTATTCAGTAGATCTCTCTACAGAGAAGGAAATTCTGATATTTGATCCTGAAACTCTTGGAAAAAATACGCAAATCACTAATTTCTCTGTAGATTCAAAAGCTAAAAAAATAGCTTTATTATTATCCAGATCAGGAGGCGAAATCTGTGAACTCAGAATTCTGGATCTTTCCACTAAAAAATTACTCAATGAGGTCTTAGGGCCTATCTGGAGTGAATTCAGTTTTGAATTTACACCGGATGATAAAGCAATCATTTATACTAAAATGAGTACGGGAGACCCAAACAGTAATATGCTTTTAAAAGATATGAAAGCAATGATGCATGAAGTTGGAACAGATCCTAAAACGGATAAAATATTAGCTTCCAGAGAAGATTATCCCGAACTGAATGCTCTAAGTGAACAATTTACAAGTATTTATTTCACCGATGATTATCAGTATATTGTTTTAAGATTAAGTTCTGTAAAATCAGAAAGTCCCATATTTATTGCTCCTTATTCAGAAATTAAAAACAAGAGAATAAAGTGGAAGCAGATTATTAAACCGTCTGATGATATTACGGATCTCCTTATTTCCGGTGATAAGCTTTTTTTGCTTACCCATAAAGATGCACCTAACTATAAAATCGCACTCACCAGCTTATCCAAACCCGATTTTAACAATGCAAAAATAGTAGTCCCTGAAAGCAAAGACCATGTTATTATTTCCATACACAGTTCTAAAAATTATCTGTACTATTCCTTAGGAAATGGAATTATAAAAGATAAATATCAGATCAACCTTAATACTTTAGACCATAAAAAAATTAAGCTTCCCTCAGGTATAAATGCATCAATGCCATTAAATCCTCATGAAAGTGATGATATTTACTGTAACAATATTAACTGGCTTACCCCAAAAACCACTTATGATTACAATCCTGAAAAAGGTATTGTAGTAAAAAGTAAATACTTCAATTCCGACTCCAGCTATCCTGATTATGAAAAACTGTATGTAATAAAGGAAACTGAAATAAAAAGTCACGACGGCACCATGGTCCCTCTTTCTATTCTCTATCCCAGGAACATCAAAATGGACGGAAGCAATCCTACTTATATCACAGGTTATGGCGGCTATGGAATTTCTTATGAACCCAGATTTTCAAGCCGGTTTGCTACCTTACTGGAACAAGGCGTAGTAGTTGCTATTGCTCATGTAAGGGGAGGCGGAGAAAAGGGAGAAAGCTGGCATAAAGCCGGTATGAAAGCCTATAAACCCAACACCTGGAAAGACTTTATTGCCTGCTCTGAATACCTTATTAACCAAAAATACACATCCTCTTCCAAATTAATCGGAAACGGAGCCAGTATGGGCGGTGTATTAATCGGAAGAGCTATTACCGAAAGGCCTGATCTATATGCTGCTGCTATTATTGAAGTAGGAATGACCAATGCTTTACGCTCAGAAACAACCGCTAACGGGCCTAACCAGATTCCTGAAATCGGTAGTATTGAAAATAAAGAAGACGCTAAAAACTTAATGGAAATGGATGCTCAAACTAAAGTAAAAAAAGGAGTGAAATATCCTGCCGTTTTAGTAAGAACAGGAATGAATGATTCAAGAATTGTTCCCTGGGAACCGGCAAAGTTTGCTGCGATATTACAAAACAATTCAGCATCCGGAAAGCCTATTTTATTATATGTTAACTATGAAAACGGGCATTTTACAAGCGATCTGGACGTAGTTTTTAAAGAATATGCCGACATTTATTCATTTGCTTTATGGCAGGTAGGCCATCCTAAATTTCAGATAAAAAAATAACAGATAAAACAAACCCCCTGAAACAATTGTTTCAGGGGGTTTAATATAATTTAAATACAAAATTTATTTTAGGGATAGGGAGCAATTTCTACTTCAAGCCCTTCCATTTCATCAACAATATGTAACTGACATCCTAATCTGCTGTTATCTTTCACATGGAAGGCCTCAGCCAACATAGCATCTTCCTCATCTCCCATTTCAGGAAGTCCCGGATCATTAATTACATATACCTGACATGAAGCACACATTGCCATACCTCCACAAACTCCGATTGTTCCCTCTTCTGCCAATTCATAGGAACGGATAACTTCCATTAAATTCATGGACATATCTGTGGGAGCAATAACCTCATGGGTTACTCCTTCTCTATCGGTAATTTTAATATTGATATCTGACATAATTCCGCAAAATTAGTCAATTTTTTTCACAACAGCTTTCTCTGCTTCTTTACGGCTTCCGTCAAATCCGTCTACTCCACTTACCGTTGTATATTTTAATACATATTTTTTACCCGGGTTAAGACGGTTGTAAACACTTTGACACATTAAAGTAGCTTCATGGAAGCCACAAAGAATAAGCTTCAGTTTACCAGGATACGTATTGATATCTCCAATAGCATATACTCCCTCAATATTAGTCTGATAATCCAATGCATTATTCACTACAATCGCATTTTTCTCAATATTCAATCCCCAGTTTCCTATTTCTCCTAATTTCGGAGTTAATCCAAATAGAGGGATAAAATAATCAGTATCGATATCATAAGCTTCTTCACCATCCACCTGTACAGTAATGGCAGAAACATGTCCTTCACCTTTAATTCCTGTTACTTCGGCTGGAGTTATTAATTTAATTTTACCTTGATTTTTAAGATCCTGAACTTTTTCCACTGAATCTAAGGCTCCTCTGAATTCATTTCTTCTGTGAATCAAAGTGACTTCACTTGCTACATTAGAAAGGAAAATACTCCAATCTAACGCTGAATCTCCTCCTCCCGCAATCACTACTTTTTTATTTCTGAAATGTTCAGGCTCTTTAATGAAATATTCAACTCCCTTTTCTTCGTAGTCTGCAATATTCTCAATAGTAGGTTTTCTAGGCTCAAAAGTTCCTAGTCCTCCTGCTATAGCAACTGCTTTTGCTCTGTGGACAGTTCCTTTATTCGTTACTACTTCAAACCATTCATCATCGATTTTCGTTAATGAAACTGCCGTTTCTCCCAATGTAAACCCGGGTTGAAACTGTTTAATCTGCTCCATTAAGTTATCAATAAGATCTCCCGCATTCACAGAAGGATATCCAGGAATATCGAAAATAGGTTTTTTAGGGTATAACTCAGCCAATTGTCCACCAGGTTGTGGAAGAGCATCTATAATATGGCACTTCATTTTAAGCAACCCAGCTTCAAATACTGCAAAAAGTCCTGTTGGTCCGGCTCCTATAATCAATATGTCGGTAGTTATCATAGTATAAATAAATTTTATTATATGTATTCCCGCAAATTTACTAATTTTAGCCCGAAGTGATTGGATTGATTCTAAATAAAAAACTGAGATTTATCAAAGAGCTGAGAAAATAGGTTTTCAATTTGGCAACCTTTTTGTAAAAATGATATTATGAAGAAAATGTTAACTATTATAGCATTATTATTATTCTGTTTGGGGTCGGCCCAAATAGACAATATTGCAGATGGAGAATCTCTTACTTTAAGAATTCATTATGGTATACTGAATGCCGGAACGGCTAATCTTACTACTAAAAAAACTACTTATAGAGGAGTACCACATTTATATGCAAAAGGCGTCGGACAAACTACCGGTGCTGTAAAAGCATTCTTCAAAGTGGAAGATTTATATGAAAGTTTCATTAATACAGAAACCGGTTTGCCCAGTTTCTATGTAAGAAACGTTCGCGAAGGTGGCTATCGTCAACATTTTGAAACCACATTCAATCATGATAATCACACTTTGATTTTAACCGACAAAAAAAATCCTGCCAATGGTTCCAGAGAGATTAAGTCTGTAAAAGGTGTTCAGGATATGCTTTCCTGCTTTTATTATTTGAGAAGTAAAAGCCCTGGCGAATTGAAAGTCGGAACCGTCATTAATATGAATGTATGGATTGATGATGAAATGTTTCCTTTTCAACTAAAAGTAGTAGGAACAGAAAATCTTAAAACAAAATTCGGAACGATTAATTGTCTCAAAATAATACCTTCTGTAAAAAGTGGAAGAGTTTTTAAAGAAAAAGAAGGAGTTACGATGTGGGTATCCAATGATGCCAATCATATTCCTATCTTATTAAAAGCCGAACTTGCTGTAGGTTCTTTAAAAGCAAGTATCGATAGTTATAAAAACGTGAAATATCCTTTGAACTTCACAAAATAACAAATAAAAAAGCTTTCGAAATCCGAAAGCTTTTTTATTTATAAAGTTTTGAACTGTTCTAAAGTTCTGATATCGTTCTCAAAAAACATTCTTATATCACTCATTTGATAAAGAAGCATTACAATTCTTTCAATACCCATTCCAAAAGCATATCCTGAATATTTATCAGCATCAATGTTTACGTTCTTCAAAACGGCAGGATCTACCATTCCGCATCCCATAATTTCAAGCCAACCGGTTCCCTTGGTAATTCTATAATCGGTTTCAGAATTTAATCCCCAATATACATCTATTTCAGCACTTGGCTCTGTAAACGGAAAATAAGAGGGTCTCATTCTGATTTTAGATTTTCCGAACAGCTCAGTGGTAAAAAACTGAATGGTTTGCTTTAAATCTGCAAAACTTACGTTTTCATCAATATATAATCCTTCTATCTGATGGAAAATACAGTGAGAACGTGAAGAAACCGCTTCATTTCTGAATACCCTTCCCGGAGACAAAATTCTTATCGGAGGCTGATTTTGCTCCATATAACGGATCTGTACGGAAGAGGTATGAGTTCTTAAAAGAATGTCAGGGTTTTGTTCAATAAAGAAAGTATCCTGCATATCTCTCGCCGGGTGATATTCCGGAAGATTAAGCGCCGTAAAATTATGCCAGTCATCCTCAATCTCCGGTCCGTCCGATACGGCAAAACCTATAGATTTAAAGATTTCTATAATTCTGTTTTTAACCAGATTGATAGGATGTCTTGATCCTAAATCTAAGGGGAAAGCAGGTTTAGTAAGGTCTTCTTTCTCCACCACAATGGAAGAGCCGGAAGCATTTTTCAAATCTTCCAGTTTCCCGGCAACAGCCTGTTTTAAAGAATTGATTTTCTGACCAAATTCTTTTTTCTGATCGTTAGGAACTTCTTTAAATTTTTCAAAAAAATCGTTCAGAACTCCTTTTTTCCCATTATACTTAATTCGGAAGTTTTCTATTTCCTCCTTATTAGTTGTATTGAAGCTGTTTACTTCAACGAGTAGTTCTTCTATTTTTTCTATCATTACTTTACCCTTTCAATAATATATATTTGCAAAAATAAGATTTTTCAATTGAATAGCTTTCCTTATTTTTCATAAAAAAAATCTGCCTCTTTAGAGAGGCAGACTTCAATCACTTATTTCACTTAAATAAAAAAATTATTTCTTTTCTAAAGCTTTAACGAGAATTTGAAGAGTTACCTCATCTTTAATTACTCCATTCGCGGCGGGAGCCTGGAATTTTACTCCAAATTCATCCCGGTTAATATCTTTTGGTTCCGTTGCAATCGTTACATCCCCTTCTTTCACGGCTACATTGGCTTTAAACTGAACTGGTTTTGTAATTCCTTTAATGGTCAAATTTCCATCTAAGAGTGTATTATAATCTCCTTCTGCCATAGGAGAGATTTTCGTAATTTCGTAAGAAGCCGTCGGAAATTTTTCTACCTCAAAAAAATCACCGCTTTTAAGATGTACGTTCAGTTTTCCTAACTGATCTGCATCATCCTTTAAATCTACGGAAGTTAATGAGTTCATATCAGCAACAAATTTTCCACTTTCCAATTTTCCGTCTTTTACCGTTACATCACCACTTTCAAATTTAATATTTCCAAAATGACTTGTACTCTCAGACTTTAAAACCTTATATCCTTTCCATTCTACCTTACTGTTCAAAGTATCTAATGTATATTGATTTCCGTCTTTAGTGGTAGTAACTTCACCGCTTTCGCTAGTCAAGGGCTTCTCCTTTTTACAGGAGACCATTACCAAAGCTGTAAAAAAAGCAGTAATGGTTAATGAAAATATTTTTTTTCTCATTTTTTTAATATATTTATTCATGCTAATATAATAAAATTAATTCTTTCATAAAACCTTACTTTTGTAATATGCTATTAGAAGTAAATAATTTATATTTTTCACATACACCTGAAAAACCTCTTTTTCAGAACTTCAATTTAAAAATAGAAGAAGGGAAAATTGTAGCATTGGCAGGAGAAAGTGGCTGCGGAAAATCTACTTTGCTCAATCTTGTTTATGGGCTTCTAGATTGGCAGGAAGGGGAAATTATCTTTAATGGCACAAAACTGCTGGGTCCCAAAGGCAACCTCGTTCCCGGAGAAAGTGAGATGAAGTTTGTAGCTCAAAATTTTGATCTGATGCCCCATTCCACTGTAGCTGATAACGTAGGAAAATTTATATCCAACATTAATTTAGCCCAAAAGAAAGAGAAAGTTCTTGAACTTCTGGACGTAGTAGGCTTACAGGATTATGCTGACATTCACCCCAAATATCTTAGCGGCGGACAGCAGCAAAGAGTTGCCATTGCCAGAGCGCTTTCCGTTCTTCCCAAATTGCTTATTCTGGATGAACCCTTCAGTAATCTGGATTTTTCAAGAAAGATAGAGCTGAGAGAAAAACTTTTCAGATATGTAAAACAAAATAATATCTCCCTTATCATTTCTACTCATGAGCTTCAGGATATACTGCCATGGCTGGATCAGATTATTATATTACAGGACGGAAGACTCATACAGAATGATAACCCTGAAGAAACCTATAAAAATCCTTACAACTCTTATGTGGCAAAACTTTTTGGAGAAGTTAATATTTTCAGTGATGACGAAAAACAGGAATTTCAGATAACAAAATTTTCCTATTATCCCCGTGAAATTATAATCAGTGAAAACGGTCTGGAGGCAGAAGTTATAGAAAGCAGATTTGCAGGAGCTCACTTCTGGAATAAGATTAAATGCAGAAACAAAGACCTTATTATATACAGCAATAACCGACTGGAAAACCCTATAAAAATAATGCTCTAATTAATTCCAACTCACACATAATCTTAAACTTATTAGTATTTTGTGGATAAAAATGAGGGATATTCTCTGGTGAATTAATTCTTTTTCTTTACATTTGTTATTCAACAGCATAAGGAAATCTTTGGTTAATTCTCTTTCTGCCTTTAGGACAGCCATTAGCAATCTTTGCAATCAAGTTCTTTGAAAGATTACACTGTCCAATTTTTTCCTTTTTTTATGACAAAAAAATGCGCCCGTTAAGACGCATTTTCATTTTTTAATATCGTAAACTTATTTTAAGCTTTCTTCACAAATTCTGACTTTAATGCCATGGACCCGAAACCGTCGATCTTACAGTCAATATTATGATCACTATCAAAATTCAATCTGATATTTTTCACTTTTGTTCCGGCTTTCACTGGTTTTGGAGCCCCTTTTACCGGTAAATCTTTAATCACTACTACAGAGTCTCCATTTTGCAATTCGTTTCCGTTGGAATCCAGTATTTTACCTTCACCAGAAGCTTCAGCACCTCCTTCTTCAGGGTTCCATTCATAAAAACACTGGGAACATACCATTACATTATCACTCGGATAAGTAAATTCAGAACCACATTTTGGACAAAGTATTGTATCACTCATATTTTTATTTTTCACAAAAATAAGGCTAACTCCTTTGGAAACAAAACAAATTACCTACTTTATACTTTTTAGTTTCACTTAATTAATTAAAACCTTATTTTTGCAGATTCAAACAGCATACAGCAATTATGGAACTTATTCACAGAAACTTACTTATCGGAATTCATGATGCCCTTCAGGAAACATTTTTTGAGAAAAACAAATATGCGGATAAGGTCATTGAAAGGCTTTTAAAAGCCAACAAAAAATGGGGAAGCCTGGACAGAGCAGTTGTTTCTGAGATTTTCTACAATATTATACGCTGGAAAAAACGTCTGGAATATTATATGGGTGAAGGTGTAAAGCCTAATAATATTTACAAGCTTATCCTTGCCTATTTATTATGGAGCGAGACAAAATATAAAAAGTTTGAAGAATTTGACGGCATCAAAGTCGCTGATATTCTCACCAAACTCAAAAAAAATACAGTCCCTACAAAAGCTATCGAATTTTCTATTCCGGAATGGCTGGCCGAAACGCTGGAAAAAGAACTAGGTCCTCAATGGGAAAAAGAAATGAAAGCATTAAATGAACAGGCCCCTACAGTCCTAAGAGCCAATTCATTGAAAACCTCGGTCAAGGAACTTGTTTCAGATCTATCTGATGAAAATATCATTTCCTATCCGATAAAAAACTACCCTGATGCAGTTCAGCTGGAAGAAAAGAAAAATGTATTCCTTACTACTGCATTTAAAGATGGTTTATTTGAAGTTCAGGATGCTTCTTCTCAAAAGATCGGATATTTCCTTGATGTGCAGGAAGGGCAAAGAGTTGTTGATGCCTGTGCAGGTGCAGGAGGAAAAACCCTTCACTTAGCCGCTTTAATGAAAAATAAAGGTCAGATCATTGCTCTTGATATTTTCGAATGGAAATTAGCCGAATTAAAAAGACGAGCTAAAAGGGCGGGTGCCCATAATATTGAAACCCGTTTCATTGCTGATAATAAAGTGATTAAACGTTTATACGAAAAAGCAGACAGACTTTTGATCGATGCTCCATGTTCAGGTTTAGGAGTTTTAAAAAGAAATCCGGACAGTAAGTGGAAAATCGATCAGGATTTCATCGACAGAATTAAAAAAGAACAGCAGCAGATTCTTCAGGATTATTCCAAAATACTTAAAAAAGGAGGAAAAATGGTATACGCAACATGCTCTATACTCCCTTCAGAAAATAATGAACAGGTAGAAGAATTTTTGAAAAACAATCCTGGTTACAAATTGATAAAAGATGAAAAAGTAATGCCAAGCGAAGGCTATGACGGCTTCTATATGGCATTAATCGAAAGAGTTTCTCTATAAATATATTTTATAAGATTTGTAAAGGCTGTTCTGCATAAAGTACAGCCTTTTTATTTTAATGTAACTTAATTTAATTACACCACACTTAAATATATTATTATTTTTTTTATATTATTACAATAACATTTAATTCATTCATCCAAAACCACCATTTCTATGAATACGAAAGCACTTATCATTTTTTTTTCATTTTTTTATTGTTTCGCTTTTTCCCAGACTTACGAAATCCAATATATAAATACTTATAATGGAAAAATACAGACAGAGCAGTCCCCTATTCTGGTATGGGTGAATGAGAAGGAAAACTACATTCTTGCCAACAGCATTAAGGAACAAAAAAGTGATTACCCATTTGAGATCACTAACATAGAAAAGCCATCTAATACAATTATTTCCTATGCCTTTTTAAATTCTGATGAAATTATATCTACTTCAGATGCGGAATCCATTGGAAAACAATCTTTTGAACTCACGGATGAAACAAAAAAAATATTAGGCTACCACTGTAAGAAAGCCGTGACGAAAATCAATTCTAACACCATTGAAATCTGGTATACTAATGATCTCAGGATTAAAGGCGGACCTTCAAGCTTAGGCCAGAGTTTAGGTTTGGTACTAGAAATTGAAAGAAATAAAAATTCAACCATCACTGCAACCTCCATAAAAAAGATAAAAAAAACAGGAATTAATAGCCTTTTAAAAGGTACCGTTACCACAACCGACCTTTTAGGATACAAAGATCTATTGTGGAAAAGCAGGTTCACTACATTAAAGGTTTTTAATAATGAAATCATTAATTTTTCCGATGAGTCAAAATCTGACAAAAATATCAAACGCTATGCTAACGGAACTATTATTTTAAAGAAAATCAAATTTCCAAAGATTTCAAAGGGTGAAAATATTTTTGTTGAATTAAATCAGCAATCCAATGGGGACGCTTATGACAGAACAGGAACCATATTTTTCATTCCTCAGGAAAAATCGGCCTCTTTCTTTGACGGATTGGAAAAGGGAGCTAAAACCCTGCCTCTGTATGAAAACGGAAATGGAAAACAGTATTATGGTGTGGTTTCTACATCTGATTACGATCCGAGTATTGAAATGATGAGATTTTTCACAGCTTTCGGCATTGATAAATTTAACCATATTCAATTGAAGGGAAAAGACTGGCAAACAGTTAGTCCCTACCGTCAGGATATTACAGAACTAAAACCTTCATTATCTGAAAAAGAATTATGGATAGGCGCTTTTATAGGGAATTATGACAAAGGAGGACATAAAGTAAGCCTGGAAATCACCATCCATAAAAGTGATCAGGCTATCTATATCCACAATAAGGTTATTCCCTTATTCAATACGGTGAATATTATGGAAATGGCGGGACAAGACTATCCAACCATGTTTAATAATGATAAGGGAATTTTTGTTGAATTCAGTTTAAAGAAAGATTTAAAAAACGCTCAGTTAAGATATATCACTACCGGACATGGCGGCTGGGAAAACGGAGATGAATTCGTTCCTAAAAAAAATACCATACTCTTGGATAACGAGATCATATTTTCTTTCATTCCTTGGAGGGCAGATTGCGGATCTTATCGTTTATATAATCCCGCATCAGGAAATTTTCAGGACGGACTTTCTTCTTCAGACTTAAGCCGATCCAATTGGTGTCCTGGTACCCTTACCAATCCAAATTTCATCTCCTTAGGCGATTTAAAAGCCGGCAAACACTCTATTCAGGTAAAAATACCACAAGGTCCCACAGAAGGAAACAGTTTCAGCGCGTGGAATATTTCAGGAGTTTTATTAGGTTCTGAGTAAAAAAAACCTTCTCGTAAATTGAATTACAAGAAGGTAAAAACACAAATGATGAAAAAAAATTATTTCGAGCCACAAAGTAATATTAAAAAATTAGATAATAAATTACCATAAGTCAATAATTTTTATTTTTTTATTTCGTATATAGCCAC
>NZ_JALAHD010000039.1 GCF_022712095.1 Chryseobacterium sp.
ATTTTCTATCATGGAAAAAAAGCAACAAACTATAAATCAAGTAAATCATTCTATGAATTGGTTCCAACAATTCCTTATGATATGTTCAGGAGCTAATATTCATATCTTACGAAAAACACCCAGTGAATGGAATAAATTCTCAGGGATCGGGGGAATTGTACTCTTCACGGCTATCTTTGCTACTCTTTCTGCAGGATATGCAATGTATACCGTATTTGATGATACAATCATCTCTGTAGGTTTTGGAATTTTATGGGGGTTGATGATTTTCAATCTGGACCGTTATATTGTTTCCTCCATAAAGAAAACTGGAACATGGTGGAACCAGATACTCATGGCAATTCCGCGACTGATCCTGGCAACTTTCCTTGGAATCATTATTTCAAAACCCCTGGAGCTTAAAATATTCGAAAAGGAGGTTAATAAACAATTAAATACTATCATCCAAAGAAATAAAACTCAGCTTCAGGGAGAAATGAACGGGAGAATACTTCAGCAAACCCGACCTTTTGAAACTGAAAAACAACAGATCACAGAAAAAACAGCTCAGTATCAAAAATCTTACGATTCTGCTTCTGTAGAATTGGAAAAAGAAATATTAGGAAAACAATCAGGATTAACCAGCGGAAAAGAAGGATTCGGACCTAATGCTAAACGCAAACAGCAATTAAAAGAGCAGAGAAGAATAGATCTCGAAAATTATCAGAAACAAATGGCCCCAAGGCTAGATTATCTCGATAAAGAAATTTCGAAAGTTTACACCAATCTAGAAACGGAAAGAAAATCTACTGAGACTTTTGAAGATCGTTTTAATGGTTTTGCAGCAAGACTTCAGGCATTGGATGAGCTGGGAAAAAATTCTGCTATAATTGGATTGGCTGCTACATTCATCATGGGATTATTTATCTGTCTGGAAATTTCTCCTGTCCTTGTAAAGCTTATTTCTTCTGTGGGTCCTTATGATCATCTGCTGGAAAAAACAGAAAATGATTTCCGATTATATTCTAAAGAAAAGATTGAAAAAGGCAATGCCTTAACAGAACATCGAATTGATAATTTTAAAGACAGCTTGAATCAATAATTTTTATATCACACCTTTCAGTTTTGAAAGGTGTTTTTTATAAGGAATATTTTTTACTGATATAGAGTATGCCTTCTTCCGTCGTCAATAACTACATTTATTTTCCTGAGACTGAAATACTTCGCATTATTTATCAGTCGGGTTCAATATATGATTATTTTAAAGTTCCAGCTGATGTTGTCCATAAATTTAAGGTAGCAAGATCAAAAGGTAAATTTCTGAATACCATTATTAAGCCTTCATTTAAATTCCGTAAGGTAAAATAAAGAAGCCTCCTGAAAAGGAGGCGTTTTATGAATTACAATAAATAATTATTTTATAATCAGTTTGGATGTTTTAGTTTTACTATCACTAGAAATCTGAACCATATAAATTCCTTTTTCAAGGCTTTGATTAACAGTGAAAGTTCCGTTGCTTTCTTCTTTCAAAGAAGGGGTAGCAATTAATCTTCCGGACATATCAGAAATAACAACTTTAAGATTTTTTGCATTTTTTGCCTTAATGAATATCTTATCACCTGTTACACTTGGGTTAGGATAAATTGCCCAATCATCATTATCTGCTTTTGTTTCAGTTGTAGCTAAAGAACTTACCAAAGTAACAGAATAATCTTCAACCTGCCCATATCCTAATTGTCCACAAGGCGCAAATGAACTAGGGCTAATAATATCTGCCAACACTCTCATACGCAATGGTGTATTCATTACAGCAGTGGATGGAGGAGTGAATGTTCCTGTAAATGTTCCATATCCGTTAGGATCTGTAGCTACATTATTACCTGAAGCCACTAGCTCGGAAGCTTCAAAAGTTCCATTATTATTATAATCAATCCATACACGGATAGATTGACTAACAGAAGTTGCCTGAAGGAATCCTACCTGAACAGTCTGCTGCTGATTAACAGCTAACGGTGTATGAGAAGTTGTAAAACATGCTTTTGTAGTATAATCTACATAATATTCTGGTGCCCCCGCCCATGTAGCTGCAGATGAATTATCAATCTGTCCCAATTTAACAAAAGTAGGACCTGCAAGATAAGCTGAAGTTGTACTTGGATTATTTACTCCTGTAGGATTACATATTGCAGGAATAGGAGTTGTATTCACCGGCGTTGCTGGCAAATCAGTAGCCGCTGTAGATGTAGTAAGACTGCTTCTTATTAACATAAATAAATCTTCAATTCTATCTCCCTGACCCGCTGTAAATTTCTGTGCTACAGAATTGGAATAATTCATCATATTATATTGTACTCCCTGATAATTTACGCCTGTACATGGATTAAGCTGTGAATTGGTAGGAACCGGCCATAGTAAATATCCACTTCCTGCCCTTTCCGTATCACAGACCATATCATCATCATCTTCACATACCCCTGTAGTAGGTGGACAGAAATCAGGATCTCCCGGCTGTGCTGCATAGTTACCATCCTGGAAAGTATGGTACAATCCCATTGCATGTCCGAACTCATGAGCCAATGTAGTATCATGAGTATTCGTAACAACGCCTGACTTCATAAAGGATTCATAATTAGTATCTAAATTATTAGGAAATGCTGCCCAACCCATTAATCCGGCATTAGGAGTAGTATCTCCATCAAACATACTTACAATATAAATATTAAAGTAAGAGGCTTCAGGCCAATGTGGCGCTATAGATTTAACTTGTGTAGTTGTAGCTCCAGTTGATGTCTGCTGTCTTACTCCACTCGTATTATAATTCGGAAGACTTCCTCCGTCATATCTTACGATTCCGGTTGTTGCATTACAGTTAGGATCTCTCTTTGCCAGAACCAATTTGATAGGAAATGCAGCCGATGTTCCGAAATCGGTGGGAGTAGAAGGCCACGCATAAGTTCCCGCATACATCTGATTAGCACGTTCAAGCCAAGCTTGAATTTGTGCATCTGTCTTATTGTATGTACTACCTACAGCTGCTCCTGTGGGATAGATCACGTGGACTACTACAGGTATTTCATAAATACCATTGACTGTTTTATTATAAATGGAAGCTGCTCCATTTTTCTTTTGTGTATGAATCTGTTGAATGATCTTATCAAAAGCTGATCTCATTCCAGGATTAAGTTTATCCTGAGTTTTTAATGTTTCATCAAAGCCGCATATTTTCTGTTGGGCCGTTACTGACAATGAAAACATCGCCAATCCACAAAGGAGAATTTTTCTCATTTTTATTTATTTTAAAAAGTTTTTCGTAATTAGTTTTTTTCTCTCAAGTGTATTTTCTATAAGTAAGTTTAAAAATGAAATTGTTACAATAATTCATTATCATATTAAACTATTTTAAACTTAATTTG
>NZ_JALAHD010000040.1 GCF_022712095.1 Chryseobacterium sp.
CATCAGGTTATATTTTTTTAAACAATTATAAAATTTATCAATTAAATAAAATCAAATCAATAGACATTATAAATCACATAAATCGATTTTATTTCCTCGGAATCGCCGGCCTGTCAGCCTATATTTGCCCTGAAAAATAATTACATTAAAAAGATAATTTATGAGAAAAAGCAGTATTATTCTAGGTTTACTTACTGGTATTGTGATGAATGCACAACAACTGACAACTAATACAGGAGCGCCTGTAGGAGACAATCAGAATTCAAAAACGGTAGGAAACAACGGCCCTGTCTTATTGGAAGACTTTCATTTAATCGAAAAACTTGCAGCATTTGACAGAGAGAGAATCCCTGAAAGAGTGGTCCATGCAAGAGGTGCTGGTGCTTATGGAGAATTTGTTGCTGACGCTGATTTTTCTGATGTCACCATGGCCGATTTTTTATCACAGGCCGGTAAAAAAACACCACTTGTGGTAAGGTTTTCCATGGTAATTCATCAACAGGGTTCACCGGAAACGTATAGAGACCCACGTGGTTTTGCCGTAAAGTTTTACACTAATCAGGGAAATTATGATCTGGTAGGAAACAATTTACCCGTATTCTTTATCCGAGATGCCATGAAGTTTCCCGATATGGTTCATGCATTTAAACCTTCACCTATTACTAATGCGGCATCTGATCCTAACAGGGTTTTTGATTTTTTCTCTAACCTTCCGGAGTCTACCCATATGCTAACATGGTTATTCTCTGATTATGGTATTCCTGCCAACTACAGAGAAATGCAGGGAAATGGGGTTCATGCTTACAAATGGGTCAATTCCAAAGGTGAAGTTACCTATGTAAAATACAAATGGGTTCCTCGCCAAGGGAAAAGAAATTTAACTCAGGAAGAGGCTAATAAAATACAATCTACCCAGATAGAGCATGCTACTTTAGATCTGTACAATGCTATTCAAAACAAAAATTTCCCAAAGTGGGATCTTTATGTACAAATGCTGAAAAGAGAAGATTTTGACAAACTGGATTTCAATCCTGTAGATGTTACCAAGATCTGGCCTGAATCTGTTGCTAAATCAGTAAAGGTAGGTACTATGACTCTTAATAAAAATGTGGACAATTATTTCCAGGACGTAGAACAGGCTGCTTTTGCACCAAGTACATTAGTTCCGGGAATTGAACCTTCAGAAGATAAATTGCTACAGGGAAGGTTATTCTCCTATGCAGATACCCAACGTCACAGAATCGGTGGAAACTTCCAGCAATTACCTGTAAATGCAGCAAAAAATACGGTAACTACTTATAATCAGAATGGATATATGTCCATAAGACCTCAAAAAGGAGATGTTAACTATCAACCAGCTACAAGCAAACCTGAAGTAGTAGACAATAAAAAATTCAAATACTCTCAAACCATTATACCAGCAGGAGCTACCATTACACAAGCTGTAATAGACAAGGAAAATAATTTTAAGCAAGCCGGGGAACTATACCGTTCTTTCTCAAAAAAGGATCAGGATAACCTGATAAAGAATCTGGGTGATGCTTTGAATGCGACTAAGGATAAAAAAGTCGTTGCTAAAATGATTTCTCATTTCTATCAGGCGGATGCTGAATATGGAAAACGTCTTGCAGCTTATGTAAAAATGGATCGTACTCAGCTTGAAGCTTTAATATCTTCTAAATAATTATTATGAAATATATAATCTCTTCATTTTTATTCCTGCTTACATTTTATTCGGTAAAAGCACAGGATATATTTTCTTACGCCCGAGCCAATAATGTCACTGAAATTTCCAAATTTAAAGCTGATATCAACAAAAAGAATGATCAGGGCTACACGCCTTTAATTCTGGCTGTTTACAACAACAGTTATGAGGCAGCAAAATGGCTGCTGGAAAACGGGGCAGAACCGGATTTACAAGATAATAACGGGAATACAGCATTGATAGGTGCGACTTTTAAAGGATACTATAATATGGTCCAGCTCCTGCTTTCTTATAAAGCCGGAGTAAATGTGAAAAATTATAATGATGCCACAGCACTTATTTATGCCTCTGTTTTTGGAAAACCCGAAATACTCAAGCTTTTGCTGGAAAATGGTGCGGATAAAAGCATGAAGGACAACAGAGGAAATACTGCCTTACAGCATGCTATCATGCAGGGCAATGAAGAGGCTATAAGGCTTTTGGAAAAATAAACTATTACTGAGACCTTGCTTTATGCAGGTCTTAGTTTTTATGAATATACCTGGAAAGTTTAATTCCGAGATCCGTCCAAATAATCTTAGGGTTTCCATTTCTTGTCAGGTGCAGGTCCGCAGTATTGATCTCTTCTAAAATACTTTCAATATTTGCTCCGCTTATAAATCTGGAAAAGCTTTCCCAATTAAAACCATTTGCATTGATCTTTTTATAAACCAGTTCTTCTGATTGATAGTTTTGCAAAAGAGCTAATCTGAAAATTTCCGAACAGTAATCCAAAAAGTTTTTCTGTCTTTCCCGGTTCCATCCGGCAATTTCTCTTGCCCAAAAAATAATATTCTTAAGAAACTCCGGCTTTTTCTTTACCTGAAAAGCATCCCTCACCCACTGAATAAACAGTTTCTCAAAATCCTGATGACTACTCCCTGACTTCAGCAGTTTAATGGCCTCATTAAGATTTCCCTGAGCTTCATGAACAATTTCACGGGATTTTTCTTCCGTAGTATTATATTCTTTTTGAAGATATGCCTGCAGATCTTCATCCTGAATTCTCGGAACTTCCACCACCTGTGTTCTCGAAAGAATGGTAGGAAGTATATCGTTGGTATTTTCAGCAGTAAGCAGAATAATGGTTTTTGCAGGAGGCTCTTCCAAAAACTTAAGGAATTTATTCGAAGCGGATACATTCATCTTATCAGCTCTCCAAACAATTAAAATCTTAGTTCCTCCCTCATAACTTTTAAGAGAAAATTTTTGGTTCTGATCATCAATCTCATCAGCAGAAATAAACAGCTGCTTATTTTCAGAATCTAAGAAAGCTGTCCAGTCATCATAACTGGCGTAAGGAGATTGAAGAATCATTTCCCTGAATTCCTCAAATTTATTTTTACTCAGAGAGTTTTTATTATCCGTATACACCGGAAAACTAAAATGTAAATCCAGATGGTTTAAATGTTCTACTTTGGCAGCGGCATGTTCATTTTCATCTTTAAGTATTTCTCTGGCATACGCCAAAGCCAAAGGCAAGGTACCATACCCTTCTTTTCCTACGAAAAGCTGAGCATGACTCACTCTGTTTTCAGCAATACTATCCTTGAGTAGTTTTTTTAGATTTTCCTGTCCGGCAATATTCTCCCAATTCATGTTCCAAATATAAAAATCTTATTTCAATTTATAAATTAAGTCTGCTTAAAATATATAAAACTGCAAAGTCCTATTATTTACTTGCCAAATTATAGAAAGCATCAATAATTTTCTGCCTGTAAAACTTAATTTTAGGAATATATTTGTATTGGAAAATTTCAAAAAATATTCAACTATTTTTATAATTTTCAATTAAAATCAATAAACTAATGGAAAAAAATTTAGAGCAAAAAATAAGAAGAATATTTGAGCAACAGAAAGCTTTCTTCAAAACGAATCAAACAAAAGACATTGAATTCAGAAAAGCTCAGTTAAGAAAGTTCCGTGAAATTTTTGTACAGCACACGGACGATCTTTGTAAAGCTTTAGATATTGATTTGGGAAAAAGCAGAAAAGAATCTGAATATGTGGAAATCCAAATTGTGATCAGCGAACTTGATTACCTGTTGGAAAATATTGATGAATGGGCACAACCTAGTCCTGTACATTCAAAGCCACACCCGTCAGGAGCGGAAGTTTTGAGTAAAATTACTTATGAACCATACGGAGTCAGTTATATAATCGGACCATTCAATTATCCGGTTCAGTTAACATTCAGCCCACTTATCGGAGCTTTAATCGCCGGAAATACAGCTATTTTAAAGCCGTCAGAAAATACACCTCACGTTGCCCGGGTTCTTGAAGAGATCATAAAAGCATCTTTTGATGAATCCTATGTAGCAGTTATTCAGGGAGCTGTCGAAGAAAATACACTTTTATTAAGTCTTCCTTTTGATTATATATTCTTTACAGGAAGTCCCAATGTAGGAAAAATTGTAATGAAAGCTGCTGCTGAGCAATTAATCCCATTGACTTTAGAATTGGGAGGAAAGTCTCCAACTATTGTCCATAAAGATGCAGACTTGGATAAAGCGGTAGAAAGAATCTCTTATGGAAAATGGATTAACTGCGGCCAGACTTGTGTTGCTCCGGATTATATTTACATTCACGAATCTGTAAAAGATAATTTTATTGAAAAGTTCAAAGCCTATATCAAGGCTACTTATGAAGGTTCTTCTTTAGGGAAAATCGGGAAAATTGTAAGCCAGAACCAGATTAAACATCTTACAGGTTATCTGGATGCCGCTCCTGAAAAAGTAATTTATGGAGGAAACTATGATCTTGAAACCCGCCATTTCGAAGCTACTTTAATGGATAATGTAACCTGGAATGATCAGGTTATGCAACAGGAGATCTTTGGTCCCATTCTTCCTATTTTGGCTTATCAGGATATCAATAATGCCTTGGAAGAAATCAATAAAAGGCCTAAACCTTTAGCATTGTATGTCTTTACGGAAAACCAAGAACTGGCAGATTACGTTTTGAGGCAGACAACAAGTGGTGATGCAGAGATTAACAGTACGATCATCCATGTAGGTTCTCATTTTTTACCTTTTGGTGGTGTAGGGACATCAGGAATGGGCAAATACCATGGAAAATTCAGTTTTGAAAATTTCAGCCATATCCGTTCCGTACTTCAGGTAAAATAATTATATACAATTTTATATAATGATAAACAAGACTGTCTTCTTTAAGGGCAGTCTTTCTTTGTATAATATAATTAATCTTCAATTGAGAAAAATTTACATTCCTCTTTTCAATAAAACCCCTTAACAAACTTTAACCCCATATAATTTTTACAATTCATTAATATTTAAGATATTTGCGCATTATTTTAAAAATAAAGAATGAAAAAAATCTTTGTACTATCATTCATATCAGTTGGTTATTTTCTAGATGCACAGAGTTTAAGTAACTCACCATATGCTACTTACGGAATTGGGGATGTAAAATATGATAATACTATTGAAACTACTTCTATGGGGGGGATTTCAACTGCTTATATAAGTGATTTCAATAGCAACTTCAACTTTGCGAACCCGGCAAACAATTCCAATTTCGAGCTGACAAGTATTAAACTGGAAGCTACCAATGAAAATAACTACTTCAAAACTGATTATAATAATACGAAGTCTAACAAGCATTCTACTTATTTATCCAATATCGCTTTAGCATTTCCGCTATCTCCAAAGATGAAAATGGGAATCTCTTATCAGCCTTACAGCTCTAAGAGTTATGAAGTACTTACTACTCAAACGTCTGAAAGTGGTATAGCTTATACTAACCGTTTCAAAGGAAGTGGAACACTTAATACCGCCCAAGCTGCCATTTCATATAAAATCAATCAGCAATTAGCGGTGGGAGCAAGAGCCAATTTCTATTTTGGAAATTTATATGACGTTAATGAGATAACAGCTGTTAATAATGCTGAATTGGTTAATGGGTATGAAACAAAAAACAGTATCAAGAATTTCAACTTTACGTTAGGGGCAAGTTACCAGAATTTAAATACCCGTACAGACCGTAAGTTCACTATTGGAGCGACAGCTACTTTCGGGAATACTCATAACATGACTACGGATTACACAAACAGTACCTATACCTATGCTAATGCTGATGAAACCAAAGCTAATCAAACCATTATAGAACAAAGAAGCACAAACTCCAAAAACCTTTTACCACTTCAGGCTTCATTAGGTTTGGGATATGGTAGTGAAAACCACTGGTTTGTTTCTTTACAGGGGGATTATAAGAAAGGAGAAACAATCTCTTATTTTGGAAACACATTCAATTTTCAGGATTCTTACAGGATTTCTGCTGGAGGATGGTATTTACCAAACTATAATAACTTCAGAAGTTATTTCTCTCGTGTAGTATACAGATATGGTGCTTTCTATGAAAAAGGAAATATCCAATTATACGGAACTAACATTAATAAATTCGGTATTTCTGCTGGAGTTCTCCTACCGTTCAAGAATAGTAGTATTACAAGAATGAGTGGTCTTGAGCTAGGTGTGGAAGTAGGAAAACGGGGAACACTTAAAAATGATCTGATTAATCAGAATTTTATTAACTTCCGAGTAGGCTTCAATTTTGCTGATAAATGGTTTAGAAAATCTTTATATAACTAGAATGAAGTTATTCAACATATCATATAAAAATATAGCATATCTTTTTAGTTGTGCTATATTTTTTATATTTACATCCTGTGAAGAAGATCTTACCAAACAAAATGGAAACCAGAGTAAGAATTTTCCCTCACAGATCATTAATAATGCTAAAATAGTACAGAGAGATTCCGGGTTTGTAAGTTTGAGGGCATATGCCCCTATTATTGAAAAGTATGAGCTAATTGATACACCTTATGTAGTTGCCCGCAAAGGAATTAATATAGAGTTTTTCGATAAGAAAAAACCTAAAATCCCGGGAAAGATTACAGCTAAATATGCACGTATCTTTGAATCCAAGAAATTCTATGAAGCAAAAGGTGATGTAAGAATTACCACCAATGAAGGCCAGCGTTTTGCAATGCAAAGTATTTTCTGGGATCAGAAAAAGCAGAGAATCTATACAAAAGACACGGTTTTTGTAACAATGGAAGATGGATCTACGTTAGTAGGAGCCAACGGCATGACTGCTAAGGATGATTTTTCCGAATACACTTTCTTTAATAACTCAGGAAACTTCAGTACTACAAAATTATCTGAATCCAAAAAATAATATTTCATCATGGTATTTCACGCTATAGGATTAATGTCCGGAACCAGTTTAGATGGACTGGATGTCTGCTATGCAAAGTTTGAAAATACCGATAAAAAGTGGGTTTTTGAAATAATAAATGCCCAGACACTTCCTTACCCTACTGAATGGGAAAACAAACTAAGAAATTCAATTCATCTTTCATCTGAAGACTTACTGGAACTCAATAGCGAGTATGGGTTTTATCTTGGAAAAGCGACTCATGAGTTTATCAGCAAGCATCAATTAAAGGACATCGATCTTATTGCTTCTCATGGTCATACGGTATTTCATCAGCCTCAAAAAAAATTCACCCTACAGATCGGAGATGGCAGAGCAATAAAAGCTATAACTACACTTCCTGTTATTTACGACTTCAGATCTCAAGATGTACTGATGGGTGGAAATGGTGCACCGCTTGTTCCTATAGGTGATGAACTCCTGTTTTCTCAATACGATGCCTGTCTTAACCTAGGAGGCTTTTCCAATATTTCATTAAAGAAAAATAACCAAAGGATAGCTTTCGATATTGCTCCGGTAAATATTGTTTTAAATAAACTGGCTCAAAAACTTAATCTCAGTTTTGACAATAACGGGGAACTTGCAAAAACAGGACAAATAGACCAGACCTTACTTTCTCAATTGAATCTGCTTTCATTTTACAGTGAGCCTCACCCGAAATCATTGGGTGTAGAATGGTGTAATCAATATATCTTTCCTTTATTGGAAGATAAGGAAATTTCGGAACTATTGAGAACATTTACAGAGCATATAAGTTTTCAGATTTCCAAAGTGATCAATGAGAATAAAGTACATTCTGTTTTATGCACGGGAGGTGGGTCTTATAATTCTTTTTTAGTCAAAAAGATAAGAGAGAAAACTTCAGCCGAAATCATAATTCCTGACCACGAAATAATTGATTACAAAGAAGCTTTAATTTTTGCCTTTATGGGGGTCTTGAAATGGAATAATCAGATTAATGTCTTAGCTTCTGCTACCGGCAGTTCTCAGGATCATAGTTCTGGACTTGTAGTATAAGGAACCGCAAACTATCTTTTTAAATTGATATGGGGTTAATAATATAATCTGTTTTGTCAAATTATTCATCAAACATAATTTTAACCCAAAGATTTAATAATAAAAGATTCTTTAGCTTCAGTCTAAATAAAAAAATCCCAGCCAATCTAATCGGTGAGATTCTTTATATTCTGAATACACTTTTACAAGTGCTTCTCTTATTTGTAAACTTCTATTTTATCTGTCAATGCATTGATAAAATTCTGTAAAGGTTTTTCTACCATCATTTTGATGAATGGATTGAACTTACCTTCAAAAAGCATTTGTACTTCAGTCTGATCTTCACTGATAGGGTTCAAAGTTGCTGTTAATGAAAAATCCAGACTTGAGCTAGCAGATTTTAAAACAGCTTTCTGATCAGTAACTTCATCTATTTTCAAAGCTATTTCAGGCATTCCCTGTAATCCAAATTTAAATCCATCCTCTCTGCTTTCAAACTTCTGAAGACCGTCCGGCATAAATTCCTTGTAATTCTCAGGTGATTTTAGCAATTCTGTCAATTCCTTAGATGATTTATTGACAATAATTTTTCGTCCTTCTAAATTCATTTTTTATTTTTGTATTTAAATTCTTAACTCCTACAAATATATGTATAAAGTTTTTGTGAACGAAAAAAAATTGTTACTCTCTAAGCAACCTGAAAATATTGAAAAAAAGCTGAGTTATGAAGGTTCCACTACTTTAGAAATTGCATTGGATCTTTTAGAAAATACCTCTACGGAGGAACTGAATATTTTTGGAGATAATATAGAGGTAATATGGCAGGAATTTCAGAATCTTTTCAGAATCGTAGAAGCTGCTGGTGGTATTGTAAGTAACAGTCTGGGAGAAATCCTTTTTATCAAAAGATTAGGCAAATGGGATCTTCCCAAAGGTAAAATGGAAAAAGGTGAATCAAGAGAAGAATCAGCCATCAGGGAAATTGAAGAAGAAACAAATCTGAGCAATGTAGAGCTCGGTGAATTCATTAATACCACTTACCACATTTATATCGAAAGAAACGGTGATAAAATTTTAAAATGTACCCACTGGTTTGCCATGAACTTTCAGGGAGAAGACACATCGAAGCCTCAGATAGAAGAAGGTATTACTGAAGTCGCCTGGAAAAATACCTCACAAATAGAAAGTGAAGTTTTCCAGAATACATTTAAAAATATCAAATTGATCTTAAAAGAATTTTGGAATAAGGCTAAATAAAATCAATAGCCTTTTCCAGAGAAATCCCTCTCGATCCTTTTAGTAAAACATTATCCGATTGAATCCTGTTCAATTTCAAATAATCGATCAGTTCACCTGTGCTTTCAAAAGAAGTTGAGGAAGCATTAATGTGTTTAAAATTCTTTCCTACTGTTATAATAGTATCAAAATTCAAGCTTTGAGCCAGCTCTAGTATATTTTTATGTTCTTTCTCAGTCTCTTCACCAAGCTCCAGCATATCACCTATGATAATGGTTTTGCTTCCCTCAAATGTCACGAAGTTCTTTAATGAAACTGCCATAGAGCTGGGATTAGCATTATACGTATCCAATACTAAAGTTGTATTCTCTTTTTTTACAATCTGTGATCTCATATTGGTCGGTACATAATTTTCAATGGCCAACTTTATTTTATCAAAATCGATATCAAAATGAAGTCCCAGACTTACAGCCGCACACAAATTAGTAAAATTATATTCCCCCGTAAGCTTTGATATTACTTTCTCGTCTCCATACATTAAGCCCACGAAATGTTCTTCTGAAAATAGGCTAAAATTATAATTTGAAGTATTTTTTCCAAAAGTAATTTTCGGATGATAATGTTCAGTCTTTTCTATCTGGATTGGATCATTTTCATTAACAAGAATAGTTTCCTCATGTGCTTTCAGGTAATCATACAATTCAGATTTTCCTTTAATTACTCCTTCAAAACCTCCAAAACCTTCCAGATGAGCTTTTCCAAAATTAGTTATATATCCAATATTCGGTTGGGAGATAGTACAAAGCAATTCTATTTCTTTTTGATGATTGGCTCCCATTTCGACAACAGCTATTTCATGTTCCGGCTTAATGGATAATATCGTAAGAGGAACTCCTATATGATTGTTCAGATTTCCCAATGTATACTGGACGTTAAATTTTTGAGAAAGGACCTCATGAATTAATTCTTTTGTGGTAGTCTTACCATTGCTTCCGGTAAGCCCTATAACGGGAATATTAAGCTGATTCCTATGATAGACGGCCAATGCCTGCAAAAATCCTAAGGTAGAGGGAACATAGAATATATTTCTTTCTTTATCTTCATAGTCCTTTTGCTCTACAATTACAGCCAGAGCTCCGTCTGCTATTGCTTTTTGCGCAAGGGTAGCAGCATTAAAGTTTTCTCCTGAAAATGCCATAAAAATATCATTGAAACCTATTTTACGGCTATCGATTGTAACCTTATTAGCTTGTAAAAATAAGGAGTAAAATTCTTCTATATTCATAGTTCAAAAATAAAAAAACCTTCCGGAATTCCGGAAGGTTTTTTATAAGTATTTTGATAAATATTATCTTCGAGGTCTGCTTTTGTCGCTTGCTCTAGCATCTTGTGCTACACGGAATCCAACCCATCCGTAAGCCTTATTTTGATTTTTATATCTTCTTTGACCTGGATCCAACCAGTATGCTGTATCCTGCCAAGAACCACCTTTTACTACTCTTATATCATTGGAAATAGCTGAAGTTCTTTCTTTAGTGTCTCTCTGCATAACTACTCTACCATTAGCGTCCACTATAAATCTGGATTTTGGTGAATTATACATGTCGAAAGATGACGCAGAGTCTGAAGCTCTATAGTATTCTAATGACGACTGTCTGTCACCATCTCTATAATTTCTGTAATCAGCGATAGTTTCTCTTTCAAACTGACCAGGTAAATTTCTATATACCAATCTACCGTCGGCTAAAGTATCATATTTGATATTGGTTTCATCCACCATTTTGTAAGTTCCGTCTCCGTTTCTTACAATAGCCTGAGGCATATTTCCTCTGTAGTAGTTGAAATCGCTATAATCTTCATCAATAATAGGTCTGTATACATCCGCTGTCCATTCTGCAACGTTACCATACATTCCATAGATTCCTAAATCATTGGATGGATATTGTCTGACATCTGAAGTTCTTGCAGAACCGTCATTTTTCCAACCTGCAATTCCTGAATAATCACCTCTACCCATTTTGAAGTTTTCAAGGAACATTCCTCTGTCTCTTCCTTTGGTACCTCTCAATTTTTCAATTTCAGGTTTTTTACCTAGGTAGCTGTTATATTCTCTATTTTTTTCAAGACCAAGAGCTGCATATTCCCATTCCACTTCTGTAGGAAGTCTGAATTTTTGCACCATAGCTGCTGCAGGGGCTCTGTTTGCTGCAAGAAGCCTTTGGTTTGTAGTTTTCAAACCTGTTCTTTGCTGCATTCTTTGTTCATTTATATATCCTTGAATTTCAGGATCATTCGACTTGAATTTATCCATATTAAATGCAGTACCTCCCTGATTATTAGATTCGTTCATATACAAATCTTTAGAGATAATACCGGCATTCATTAAAGCTTTTTCATTAGCTCTATCTGTAAGCCATTCGCAATATCTGTTCGCTTGAGTCCAGGAAACTCCTACCACAGGATAATAGTCGAACTCAGGGGAACGGAAATAAGTTTCATTGTAATCGTTTCTGGATAATTTGTTGTCCCATAATAAGGTATCAGGTAAAGCTCCTGTATAGATTTCCTTAAAACTAGGATCACTTGGAGGAAATACATACTTCAACCATGTAAGGTATTCACGGTATTCATAATTAGTAATCTCTGTTTCTCCGATAAAGAAAGAACTTACCTGCATTCTTCTAGGCGAGTTATTCCAATCGTGCATAACATCATCTTTCACTAATCCCATTGTAAAAGTTCCACCTTCTACATATACCATTCCAGGCCAACCTTTTTGCTTCTGTTGCTTTCCTGCAAAAAACCAACCCTGTTTTTCGTTTGGCTTCCAACCTGTCTTGCTGACAAATTTTTTAGTACCGCCACCTTTGCTAGTACCTGAACCACCACAGCTGGTTAATGCAAGTGTAGAACTCAATGCTATTAATGAAAACAACTTTAGTTTTTTCATAGTCGATATAAATATTTTC
>NZ_JALAHD010000041.1 GCF_022712095.1 Chryseobacterium sp.
ATGGAATCCATAATAATTGTTACGGGACCATCATTAATAAGAGAAACCTTCATATCGACCCCAAAAATCCCACTTTCTGTTTTCAATCCGGATTGGGCGATTTGTTCTTTAAAATAATTAAAAAGAGGAATTGCCTGATCAGGTTTTGCGGCTTTAATAAAAGAAGGTCGGTTTCCTTTTTTATAATCAGCAATGAGAGTAAACTGACTGATACAAAGGATTTCCCCGGAAACATCTTTTATAGAAAGATTAAGCTTTCCATTTTCATCAGCAAAGACTCTCAGATTTAATATCTTTTGTATAAGCCAATCCGCATCTGATTTCTCATCCGCTTCGTCAATACCTATTAAAAGCATAAACCCCTTGTTGATTTCACCTACGATTTTACTATCTACTTTTACATGAGCTTCCGAAACTCTTTGGATCACTACTTTCATTTTTTAATTATAGATATTCAGAATATTGGTTATGGAATCATAACTGTAAAAATAAGTTTTAGGAGCAAGGGAAGATACAGCAGTAGGCTGTCCGGTTAATAAGATCCATTGGGCATTATCTTTAGGGCATATGATACTGATGTTATCTTTAACTTCAAGAGTGGTATTGGTGTCAGGACAAATGTGAGGAGCATTTCTGTCGTATACTTTAAATGTATTACCGGACCCTCTTACAACAATTAAACCTCTGGTGCCTGATTGCTGCTCATTGATATATAACCATCCTCCTGGTTGGTTAAGTGTATAATAAGCAGGAAGGCTTAAGTTGAGAGTAACGCCGATAGTAGTGGTTGGAAAACAACTTACGGTATCATCTCTGTTACTGCAAGAGTTAGTATATAAAGTACTGATTGTCAATAGGGTGAAAATAATAAGGGTTGAAAAAGTTTTTTTCATTTCAAATTAAATTTTTATATCTTTGTAGAAATTAACGAATATTACACAAAAACATTGTCCGGCAAATGTCGGATTATTTTTTTATACTAAAAACAAAATTTTAAGATTATGGCAAGCTATGTAACCAAGGAAGGTTTAGAGAAAATGAAAGCCGAGCTGGAGCAGTTGGAAACAATTGAAAGACCAAAAATTACCCAGCAGATTGCAGAAGCGAGAGATAAAGGTGATTTATCCGAAAATGCTGAATATGATGCCGCTAAAGAGGCTCAAGGAATGTTGGAAATGAGAATTTCCAAGCTTAAAGATGCTATATCTACTTCTAAAATTATAGATGAAAGCCAATTAGATACTTCAAAAGTTTCAATTTTAACGACTGTTAAACTAAAAAATAACACAACAAAACAAGAGCAGGTTTTTACACTGGTTCCGGATAATGAAAGTGATCTGAAAAGTGGTAAAATATCAGTTAATACACCCATAGCTAAAGGTCTGCTGGGAAAATCTGTAGGTGAAACTGCTGAAGTAGTATTACCAAACGGAAACAAATTGTCCTTTGAAGTTTTGGATATTTCCTTATAGATGATGTAACTTCACTTCTAATAAAAAAAGATTATCAATTCAATGAGCAGCGTATTTACTAAAATCATTAACGGAGAAATCCCATCTTATAAAATAGCAGAAAACGAGCATTTTATTGCTTTTCTGGATGCTATGCCTTTAGTGAAAGGACACACATTGGTGGTTCCTAAAAAAGAGGTAGATTTAATTTTTGACTTGGATAGCGAAGAATACAAAAATCTTTGGGGATTCGCTCAGGATATTGCTAAAAAGATAAAAGCAGCCATTCCATGCATAAGAGTAGGAATTGCCGTAGTAGGACTTGAAGTTCCTCATGCTCATATCCACTTAATCCCATTAGATAAAATGGAGGATATGAACTTTAGAAATGAGAGATTGAAATTAACAAGTGAAGAGTACAAAAAAATTCAAAACTCAATTATTAATTCGTGATAAAATAAGATCGTAAAAAAGCAATTTTTTACGATTTTCTCTTAAATATATTATAAATAAGATGAATCCAAATCAGTGTTCTTTCTGCGGAAGAAAAAGAAATGAAGTACAAATGCTGATCTCCGGTCAGAATGGCTTTATTTGCGAAAATTGTATAGAACAGGCTCACGCAATCGTAAAAGACGGAGCTTCTAAAGATGGATTTTCTCCCGCTGAAAGTATCGAAGAGCTTAAAAAGCCAAAAGAAATTAAAGAATTTCTGGATCAATATGTAATAGGACAGGACCAGGCTAAGAAACAGCTTTCTATTGCTGTTTACAATCATTATAAAAGATTGTTACATGCAAAAAATGAAAACCGGGATGTAGAGCTTGAAAAATCCAATATCATTATGATAGGAGAGACGGGAACGGGGAAAACATTACTTGCAAAAACCATTGCCAGAGAACTGAATGTTCCATTCTGTATCGTAGACGCAACCATTCTCACGGAAGCAGGATATGTGGGAGAGGATGTGGAAAGTATATTATCTAGGCTTCTGATGGTAGCAGATTATGATGTGGAAAAAGCAGAAAAAGGAATTGTTTTTATAGATGAAATCGATAAGATAGCCAGAAAATCTGATAATCCGAGTATTACAAGAGATGTTTCAGGGGAAGGCGTTCAGCAAGGATTATTGAAATTATTAGAAGGAAGTATTGTAAATGTTCCGCCACAAGGAGGAAGGAAACATCCGGATCAGAAATATATTCAGGTGAATACGCAAAATATACTGTTTATTGCAGGAGGAGCTTTTGATGGAATTAAAGAGATCATCGAAAGGAGAATGAATAAACAGGCGATAGGCTTTAGCTCTGAAAAAATAAATAAAGTGGATGAAGATGAATATGTATTAACCAATATCAATGCAATTGATCTTCGTTCTTTTGGTCTAATTCCGGAACTTTTGGGACGTTTTCCTATTATTACCTATCTGGAAAAGTTAACCAAAGAGACTATGGTTCGAATCATGAAAGAACCTAAAAATTCAATTGTCAATCAATTCGTGGAATTGTTTAAAATGGATGGCACAGAATTGGTATTTACGGACGAAGCAATTGAAATGATTGTAGAGGAAACTATGGAAAAGGGCTTAGGCGCCAGAGGTTTAAGAGGGACAACGGAGAAAGTTCTCGAAGACTATATGTTTTCAATAGGGGAGACTAAAAAAATTGTATTAACACAAGATAATATTTATGTTAAATAATAAAATATTTTTTTTATTTTAAAAAAAAATCATACCTTTGCAGTTGAAGATTGTATTAACGCACAAATTATAATATACAATGAGAAAAAGTTTATTTGCTATAGGTCTTTTAGCAGTTAGTTACTCTGTTCAGGCGCAGATATTATGTCACGTAGACACTAATGCTAATATGTATGTAAGTAAGGGCACACTAGTTTATAGTGGAGGAGGCATGCAGATGAAAGGTTCGGGAGTTATCGAAAACCATGGAAATATAATGGTTGTAGGTACTTCTACAGATGCTTTCAGAACTATCGACGCGTCTAACGTCGCTAAAACAGAGGCGAACGGTGGTGGTAATTTTATTAATAGATTAAATGAGCCCACTGCATATGCGACTGTAAATACCAACAGCTCAACGGCTACACCAGCTTATACATATGGTCAGCTATATATTACGGGTATTCCTCAAGCGAATATTACGGGTATCGTAGATCAGGAGTTTAGAGCGGTTAAACATGGTACATACCAACAGATTTCTCTTCCGTTCTATAACAAGACAATGTCTACTTTAAATTCCGAACTACAAAAAACATTCTCAACAACAAGACGTTCTCAAAATGAGATCTTATATTGGGATAACACAAAAGTAGTTTCTAAACATCTGACTACCCTTGCTTCCAAATTTGGAGTAACCCTTCCTGCAAGAACTTATTTTATGCTTGGAGGTTCAGGACTTGATGTAAGTAGTGTTACCAGAACTCTTAAAGGAACACCTGTTGCTGATGGTACTTTTGCAATGGTAGTGAAGAATGGTGGAGCTACTGTTAATTTTGGAACAAATGGTACTGCGCTTAATGAATATAATGAGAAATATGCTTCTTATGTTCAGGATGGTTTCCATATAGCAGCAGGAGGAACTGCATGGCAAGGTGGTTACGGAAGATATTGGTACCAATTCGGTAATCCTTTTTTAACTAATTTAGACTTGTCTCAGATAGCAACGCAAGATAGTGACGGGTCTTATTTGAGTACAATTCAGGGAGTTAGATTAGAAGTTTCTGGAGTTACTTCTTCAACGGGTGCTAATGGGACAGGAGGAACTGGTGCTGCATCTTATAAGTTTGTTACATTCAGTGCTGGAGTTCCAACCGGAGATGTTGACTATTTAATGGTTAGACCTCTGGGAACATTTGCTATTAAATTATTTGATAATACTGCAAGTGATCAAATTGATCTTTCTAATTTAAGAAGATTCAATTATTATACTAGAGACGCAGGGACTACTTATAGTGTAACAGCTAATAAAAATGCTTCAGCATCTTTAATAGGATCTGGATCTAGCAGAACTGCAGCTGTAGCTGGAGGTACTGTAAAGCAATTAGGAGTTATTGCTCTTGATGCTAATGGTAAAGAACTAGGTAGAACTTATTATGTAGTATATCCTAACGGTACCACTGGTAACTCTGTAAACGCTAAAACTCAGGTGCAAAATGAAACTACAAATGTAGTTGGTACTTTTGAAGAAGCTTTAAATGGAGGTTATGATAATAACTTTACTTCAAAGTATTGGTTATATGTTAATGAGGCTAATGAAAATGATTTCAAAGGTAAAAATGTGAAGCTTGTAAATTATAGCACTGCTATCAAATTTTATAAATTTGAAGTTAGGGAAAATGCTAAATTAGTTGCTGATAACACACATGCATTATCTACTGGTATCGGTTTCTATTATAAAGCGCCAAACGGAGCTGTAACTGAAGCTAAGCAAGGGGCTGTTGTTCCTGCAGGAAGTGAGTATGACCTTTATTATGGGGCTCCTAGTGCTACAGCGCGTAAAGTAACTGATGAAGTTGCAACAGCTAAGCCGTCAAGAACAATGGTAATCTATAATCCTGAAATTACTAACTATATAGTTAGATTTGATCCAAACTGGAAAAAAGCAGATATTGAAGTTTACGATATGAGTGGTAAACTGGTTATCTCTAAAAAAGCAGTTAATACTTCTACAGATTTTGTAATTGAATTAGATAATTCTATTAAAAATTCTTACGTTGTAAAAGTTGTTTCTGATACTGGAGAAACCGTTAACACTAAAATTTTAAAATAAATAATATGAAAACTATTAATAAACTAATATCAGCCTTTTTTCTTTTCGCGGTGTTATTAATTAATGCTCAGCCACCACAGCCAGGAGGTGGAGGTGGGGGTGTTGGTCCTGGAGACCAAGCAGCGCCTATTGATATGTACGTATATGTATTATCTGCGGTTGCAGTATCATTTATAGTATTTTTTACTAAAAAGTACAAAAGTCAAAAAGCATAAATTTTTATTAAAATAAATAGAAACTCTCTGATTAATCAGAGAGTTTTTTTATTTTTACTTTATGAAAAAAACTTATATCTTATCAACACTCCTGGCTGCATTTTCTTTGCACGCCCAATTTACCATTACGGTACAGGCTCCGGCTGATTTTAAAGAACAGGAAGCTATCTTATATACTCTGAACGGATCAAAAGATATTATTTTTACCAAGGAACAAAGTAAAAATAATATTTGGAATTTTAAATATCCTCATAATTATATGGGAATGATGAAAATTTATTTTCCTAATGTGAATAGTACGATTAGCTTTATTTCGGAGAATAAAAATGTAAATCTTAAGCTGGAAGCACTTAATAATAAGGTTAAAAATGTAATATATCAGGATGAAGCTAATGAGCTAATGAATAAATATCAGGAAGTGTCTCAGAAAAAGGATATTATTCTTCCAGCTTTAACACAGATTAAGGAATATTATAAAGAAAACACTGATTTCGGTCAGGCATTAAAGACGGAAATTGACAGACTTTCAGGAGGAAAAGCCATTGATCAGGCACAACATCCTTTTATATCTTATTATAATATTAACTATAATAAATATGTATCTGCAGATGGAGCTAGAAAGGCAACACAAGAAGATATCATAAACTTTCTTGATAAGTCTAACGACATGTTGGAAACCTCTTCTTTGTTACGACCTGTATTAGTTACTTATCTTAATGCCGGAGGAAATACAAATGTTACAGGTTCTGTAGATAAACTATTGGATAGATTGAAGGTAGAAACTCCCAGGGGGCAAACTGTTCTGTCTGAATTGATAGATATATTCGATGCTTACGACATGAAGGAATATAAGGATAAATATCTTACAGAAGCAAAGAATCTTAAATGTACGATTACAGATCGTTTGGCAGCTACATTAAAATCTAACGCAAATGTAGAAATAGGGGCTGCTTTTCCTAACTATACTTTTGTATCTCCTGTCAATACAAATGCTAAATCTCTTTATGATGTAAAGGCTGATAAGAAGATTATTGTATTCTGGTCCTCTACATGTTCACATTGTGAAACTGAAATTCCTCAATTCTTAGCTAAATACAATGATCTTAAGGCCAAAAATGTTCAAATTGTTGGGTTGTCTCTTGATGTAGATAAGAGCTCTTATATCAACAGAATTAAGGCTTTTCCATGGATCAATGATTCTGAATTGAAAGGATGGAACAGCAGTTATGCTGACACCTATAATGTTCACGCTACACCAACCTATTTTATTTTGGATGCTAACAACAAGATTATCAGTAAGCCAGACCATGTGGGCGATGTTTTAGAATATTTTAAATTAAAATAATTTTGGTGAAAAGCAAATATTTTATATATTTGCACCACCAAAACGGCGAGGTAGCTCAGATGGTTAGAGCGCAGGATTCATAACCCTGAGGTCACGGGTTCAATTCCCGTCTTCGCTACAAGAATATAAAACTGCAATTTTATAATTGCGGTTTTTTTATTTTATATATGAATAAAACTATTATTTCTTTTGATAATAGTTAAACTATTACTGATTTTTGGATACTGTTCCTGAGTTTAATATTATCAGATTCATTATATTTATAATACTTTTATAGGCAAATGAATTTCATGAATAAGACCATTTTTATATTTAACCTTTTTCTTGGGTTGAATTTTATCATAGCACAAAATAAGGATGTGAGAAAGTCTCTAAAAAAAGAAAATTTAATAGTCTATGATAGTATCAATATTCAGACTAAAAAAAATATTTCACTCACATTAAGCCTGATCTATAATAATTTTGGATCGGAGCCGAAGAGTACCATATTGATTAATACAATATATGCTGATGTGAATAATGTTGTATTGGGTAAATCTTTTGCTAAAAATGGATATGCAGTTGTTATTTTAAACACTCGCGGAAAATATCTTAGCAATAATATACTTGATCCTTTTGAGCATGAAGCTGAAGATATTAATGAAGCTATAAATTGGATTATAAAACAACCCTGGAGTGATGGAAAGGTCGGAATGATAGGTCATAGCTATTCAGGATTTAGTCAATGGGCAGCAACAAAGAGACTTCATCCTGCTTTAAAAACTATAATACCTCAGGCTGCGGTAGCTCCTGGTATTGATTTTCCGATGCGTAATAATATGTTTTTTACTTATATATTGTCATGGCTGAATCGTGTTTCTAATCATAAAATGACCGATAATGCTGACTTTAACAATGGGAAAAAGTGGTATTCTATTTATAAAAAATGGTATGAAAGCGGAGTATCTTTTAGAAAACTTGATTCTATTAGTGGGAAACCTAATGCCATTTTTCAGAAATGGCTGGATCATCCTTCATATGACAGCTATTGGAAAACCATGATCCCCTATAAAGATGATTTTTCGAATATTGATATTCCGGTACTTACTACTACCGGATATTATGATGCAGACCAATTAGGAGCATTATATTACCTGAAAGAACACTATTCCTATAATAAAAATGCAGAGCACTATATGGTGATAGGACCTTATGATCATCAAAGTGTAGATAGAATGATAAAAACTAGTTTCCGAGGGTATACAATAGATCCTGCAGCTCGGATAGATTTTGAACAACTATATCTGGAGTGGTTTAATTATGTATTGAAAAACAAAGAAAAGCCAGCCCTTCTGAAGGATAAAATAAATTATCAGCTGATGGGAAGTAACGAATGGAAAAGCAAATCTTCGATCAGTGATTTGGATAGGGATGGAATGAAATGGTTTTTCAATCATGAAAAAGATGTATTCTTATTAACAGCTAAACCTGACAAGAAGAGTTTTTCAAGACTAACGGTTGATCTTAAAGACAGATCAGACTCGAATGAACTTCTTAATCTTAAATATAATATTGTTGATAAAGAAATATATCTTAAGAATAATTTGATTTTTACAACAGCACCATTTGATCAATCTTTTGATTTCTCCGGGCAATTTTCAGGAGAGCTTAATTTTTCTGTTAATAAAAGGGATGTAGACTTGTATTTCAGTTTATATGAAAAAACAGTTGATAATAAATATTTTTTGCTTTCAACATGTGTGACCCGGGCAAGCTATGCTAAAAACAGAGAACAAAGGAATCTATTGGCCCTAGGTAAAAAAGAAAGTATACCTATACAAAATAGTGAATTTGTAAGTAAAAGAATAAAAAAAGGAAGTCGCCTGATTTTAATGATAGGAATAACTAAAAGCCCCTTCTGGCAAATTAATTATGGTACAGGAGGTGATATAAGTAATGAAACTATTAAGGATGCCCAAGATCCAGTTGATCTGAAAATATATGGGAATAGCTATATAAACATTCCGTTAGATATTGACTAAACAAGTGGCTCATTAAATCATTTTTCTGTTTATTAATAGGATGTTTACTGCTTGAATTGAAAAGATTTTCTATCTATTCTAGAA
>NZ_JALAHD010000042.1 GCF_022712095.1 Chryseobacterium sp.
ATAAATAAAAAAATTATGAAACTAATTCGGTATGTAGCCTTAGGAGCTATATTGTGGAGTTGTTCTTCTCCTAAACAAAAAGAATCTGACAACAGCTCTAGTGCAAGCACAATCATTGCGCAGAATGAAAAAAACAAAAAACTTGTTTTAGATTTTTATCAAAGTACTTTTGGGGATAAAAACTTTGATAAAATAGATCAGTATTTAGCTCCGGAATACATTCAGCATAATCCAAAAGTAGCGGATGGTGCTGAAGCTTTTAAAAAGGGAGTGCAAGAATGGCTAAAAGGAGCTCCGAAAACTAAAATAGATGTACAACATGTAGCTGCAGACGGAGATCTCGTTTTTGTCCATTTAAAGAATAAAAGACCCGATGGCGGATTGAAATCAACTATTGATATTTTCAGAGTAAAAGACAATAAAATAGTTGAGCATTGGGACGTGCATCAGGATGTTCCTGAGAAATCAGCAAATCCGCATCCTATGTTTTAAAAAAACATACATCTTCTTAGCATATCCGGAGACGCACTTCTTCGGATATTTTTTTGATCCAATTTCACCATTTATATGAATTTTCTCAGTTTTAAATGAATTATCTAGTATTCACTTTTACAATATTTTATATTTAATAATTTTGTTAAAATTTATTATTATTAAACTATAATAATTTATATATAAATTATACTTAATTAAAACACTATGGAAAAAAGTCCCGTATTTTTTGCTGATGGAAGCAGCCCGAAAATGATTGATGCTTACAAAAAAGCGCAGGAAACCTTTAAATATTTCTGGAGAGAACAATCCTGGGAGTATAGGAGAATTGTCCCGGGTCTTACTGTTTCCTGTGTAAAAGTAGCTTTTGCTCAGGATAAGCCAGGGGCAAGCGAACCCACAATTGAGCATATGTGGATCAATGAAATTGATTTTGACGGTGATCATGTAAAAGGGGTTCTAATTAACCAGCCTAATGACATTACTAATATAAAGGTAGGCGATCCTGTGGAGGTTCCTTTAGAAGAAATCAGCGACTGGCTTTTTGCTGTCTATCAAAGTCAGCCTAAAGGTCTTTCGAAAATATTTTCTTCTGCTCCGCTTCCAAAAGCTTACGGAGGTTTTACTATTCAGGTGATGCGTGAAGAAATGTCCAAATCTGACAGGAAATCCCATGATAATGCCTGGGGATTGGACTTTGGAGATTATAATGATATACAGGTTGTTAATGAACAGAAACTTCATCCAGAAAATCTTATAGAGCATCCTATGAGTAAAAACATGAAGGAAAAACTAATTGAATTTATACAACAATATCCTTCGGAGCTTACTCATACTGATGAGAAAGGATATACCATACTTCATAAGGAAACCATCGCAGGCAATTTAACTTCTGTAGAGGTATTACTGAATGCAGGGGCTGATAAGAATGTAAAAACCCATAGTGGAAAAACAGCATTAGATTTTGCAAAACAAATGAATTGGAAACATATTGTTCCCATACTTGAAAACAATTAAAGTTTATGCCTGATCCACACTCAAGCAGAGTTTATAAATTTAAAGAAGTACTCAATGACCTGATCTCTTATTTTCTATTGGGAGATTTGATTTCATTGAAAAATTACAAGGATTTACATCATCTTCCTGACGATCTTGCAACTGAATTTACTACCTATGAAAGTGGTGATAATGCAGTAAAAGAAGGAATATTAATTCCCTTGGCAGGTATAGAAAACTACCCTTACACCATTATTTTTAATCTTTCCGGAGAAACTCCTGAATTACTAAAAACTGATAGCGAACTACAGATCAGAGAAAGTGGATATATTTTAAAAATAGAAAGCGAAACCCTCCATTTATTTACATGGAGAGCCCTTAATAATTTTAAAGAATCCACAATAGAGGAATTCACACAAAATAAACCTCATATATCTCTTGAAAACGGGTGGTATACATTAGAAATTTTAGGAGGGCAAACTTTACAGGATAGTATTATTAATGAAAAAGGGGAAAATCTGATTATTAGGGAATCTGAGCCCACGCTTGAGTTTATTCTTTCTAAAACAAAAGAAAAAAAGGAATGCACAGCCGATATTTTCAGGTCATATACTTTAAAAAGTAACAGTTATTAAAATAAAAAGAGGAGCTTAAAAGCTTCTTTTTTATATCAAAGATTGATTACAACTTTTCATTTAAAGTTAATTTAATTATTCAAAGTTATTTTAGCCTCCTGAAAAGCAAGCAGAATAATTAGGAATATCTATATTCGGAGTATTGAAATAAAGTCTAAGAATCTTTTGTTTTTTCATCAACATGAGAATTCATTGTTATTCATTCTTATTTTCCTTTAAAGTTACATCTGATTTTTTCTATATTTGTACAAAACACAGGTAAGACATTATTATGGAAAAACTAAGAAATTTAAGAAAGAAAAGAGGATTCACTCAGGAGTATATGTCTAATATTCTGTCTACGGATGTGTCTAATTATTACAGAAAGGAAAGTGGTGATGTAAGAATCTATGATGATGAATGGGAAAAATTGGCTAAGGCACTTGAAGTGCCTGTAGAAGAAATAAAAGAAGACAAACCTACAGCAGTAATACATAATAGCCATGATAATACTACTTTCAATGACAATTCTGGAAGTTATTTCAACCAATATTATAATGTTCCCAGTTCTATAGTAGAAAATTTACAGGATTATATTAAAGTTCTTAAAGAACAAAATGAAGCTTTAAAAGAAGAACTACAAAAATTGAAATCGCAGAGTTAAAAATTAGAAAATATCAGCTGATATTTTTCAGCATAAAAAAGAGAAACCCAAAGGTTTCTCTTTTTTTAACATCACAGATTCACGATTTGATTACACGATTCATTGATTGGGCTACATTTTCTGTTTGACATTTTACCATCTTTGTGGTATTAAAATAAAATATTAAAATGAACACAAAGAAAGTATGGCTCGTTACAGGAGCTTCAAAAGGGCTGGGATTAGCTTTGGTAAAGAAATTACTCAACGAGAATTACCGTGTTGCGGCAACAAGCAGATCTGTAGAATCATTAGTTTCAAAAATCGGAGACATTTCTGAAAATTTTCTTCCCATAGAATTAAATTTAACAGATGATACAGCTGTCAAATCTACTATTGCAAAAATTATAAGTCATTTCGGACAGCTGGATGTTGTAGTTAATAATGCAGGATATGGGCAAATTGGAACCTTGGAAGAACTTTCAGATAAAGAAGCGCGAACTAATTTTGATATCAACGTATTTGGAACTCTCAATATCATCCGAAATACCATGCCTTATTTCCGTGAACAGAAATCAGGACACATTTTCAATATTTCTTCTGTAGGCGGATTTTCCGCATCCTTTCCTGGGTGGGGTATTTACTGTTCCACCAAGTTTGCAGTAGCCGGACTTACAGAATCATTGTCTGAAGAAGCCAAAAGTTTTGGAATTCATGCAACTGTTGTATACCCTGGATATTTCCGTACAGATTTTCTCAGCAAAGATTCCGCAAAAACCCCTGAACATCCTATTGCCGCTTATGAAGAAGCAAGAAACTCCGAACAGGCTCACCTCGATCAGATCAACGGCAATCAGCCCAATGATCCTGAAAAAGCAGCGGAAGTTTTAATTTCAATAAGTAAAGAGGAAAATCCACCGCTACATTTATTGTTGGGAATAGATGCTTATGATATCCTAAAAAATAAAACGGACATTATGTTGCAGGCCGCTGAACAGTGGAAAAATTATACTCTATCTACTGCTTTGTAATTGCAAATTAATTAATAACTTAGCTATTATGAAACAGATATTCCGTTTTAATTCTATTTCAGAATTCCATGCTTTCTGTAATCTTCCTAACTCTGAACATCCGCTGATCAGCCTTATTGATTACAGTAAAGTCCAATATCCCGCAGATGAAGCAGAATTGAAATGGATACAGAATTTTTATTCTATAGGATTAAAGCGGAATGTTAATGCAAAGTTCAATTACGGCCAACAACAATATGATTTTGATTCAGCTGTTCTATGTTTTATCTCCCCTCTTCAATTCCTTAAAATTGAGATTAACCCCAATGTAAAAATAGAACCTACAGGTTTTCTCCTTCTTATTCATCCTGATTTTCTATGGAATACTTCTCTATCTAAGAAAATTAAATCTTATGACTTTTTCAGCTATGAAGTGAAAGAAGCTCTTTTTTTATCTGATAAAGAAGAAAAAACCATTGCAGACATTCTTAAAAATATTCAACAGGAATATCAGACCAATACTGACAAGTATACTCAGGAACTTATTATTGCCCAGTTGGAATTATTACTTATTTATTCGGAACGGTTTTATGAGCGTCAATTTTTTACGCGCAAAAAATCCAGCCATGAGTTATTGGACAAGTTCTATGAAGTACTTTCTCAATATTTTGAAAATGGAAAACTTCTTGAAAATGGTATCCCATCAGTAAAGGAAGTTGCGGAACAAATGAATATTTCACCTAATTATCTGGGTACTTTGCTTCGTATCCATACTCAGCAAAACACTCAGCAACATATTCAAAATAAACTTATTGATTATGCCAAGGAACGTTTAAGCTCAACTCATTTATCTGTAAGTGAAATTGCCTATGAATTGGGATTTGAACATCCACAATCTTTCAGTAAGTTATTCAAACAGAAAACGAATCAATCTCCATTGGAATTTAGGAAATTGTTTAATTAAAAAGATTATACAAAAAGAGAGAGATTTAAATGTCTTTAAATCTCTCTCTTTTTATTAACTAAACTTCTTTTTTCTTAACCAGAAGAATAATCCTCCCAAAGCCCCGATTACCACTAAAGGAAGTAATAGATTAAACCACTGCCAGTTTGTTTTCTCTTCCGTAATCCGTTGCCTATCCAGTAACCGTTCTTCGATATTACGGTTTCTGAGTTCCATAAGATTACTGTCATCCAGTAAATAATCCAGTGCATTTCTCAGAAACTGTTCATTTCCGAACTGCTCATTGGTTAAAAGATCTACACCTAAGGGTAAAGGCTCACCTTTAATCACTTTATTTCTTCCCACATCACCATCGGCAATAATGATCATCTTATTTTCAGGACTTTCCGTCTTGAAACCAGGATAGGATTTTCTCTCAATACGGGAAGCATAAGCAGAATTAAATTTACCTTCTAAAGCTACAGCATAAATTTTTGGAGTACTTGGTTTTTCCATTTGTCCAAGGCTGTCTACACTTGCAATTTCTTTTAAGTCCACATAATTTGGAACCTGCTTTAAAAGTGTTCTTTCACTGGACTCAAAAAGGACATGTGTTTTTATATTCTTTCTTCCCCCCAATGTATCAATGGAGGTCGGAAATTCAAATTTTACAGGATTGATATTCTTTGTAATCGGATGATCATGTTCTGCTATTCCCAATGGAAAATAAGGCCATGGCAAGCTGGTATACTGAGGGTTTCCGCTCACCTCTCCTGTTACCAGCCTTAACAGCGCAAATTTCTTCACATCTTTTACCAAGGCTGGATTAATCCTTACTCCATAGTTAAAGAAGAAATCGGTCATATTGATATCTACAGGAAAAGGCATTACTTTTTTAGATCTTGTCAATGTATCCATTTCAGCATTTACCGCATCGATCATCCACAGGGTTTTACCTCCATTCATGATGTACTGATCCAGAATTACTTTTTCACCATCTGTAAACGCTTTTCTGGGTTTTGCAATAACCAGAGCATTCATCTGTTTTAAGAGTGGCACATCTGCTAAAGTCAATTCGGTCTGATTTTTAGGAATAATGGGACCTGCTTCATAGTTTTCCAATGCCAGATGCATAAACCCCTGAAATTCATCAGGGCTTAATTCATCCTGATTAATCAGGATTCCTATTTTCTTTCTTTTATCTCTCGAAATGTTCTTGATATTGGATACCAGATTATATTCTAAATTTTCAATGGATTTGGTCAGCTGCTGATCCGCATCAATCCCGGTCTGCTGCACCACTAACGGAATAGAAACTCCTCTATCTGAATATTTCACTACCGCATAAGGGAAAAGTACAATCTGTGAAACCTTTCCATCTTTTACATCAGGAAGTATGGAAGGCTGCATTCCCATTGCCATCAGAGTATCCTGAGACATTTTAGTTTTAATGGGATCTATAAATTTAAAGTCTATTTTAGAATTGATCTTTCTGAATTCTTCGAGCATAAATCTAGTTTCTCCCTGAAGCTGTTTAAAGCTTGCGGGAAAATCTCCTTCCAGATAAACATCAATCGTCAGTGGCTTTTTAACTGACTTCAAGACATTAACAGTATTTTCAGAAAGTGTATATCTTTTTTCCTTTGTTAAATCCAGTCTTATTCCTGAAACAGCCAGAATTACAGATAAGGGCAGAATTACAAATAATAAAATTCCTAGTGGAGATTTAAATGATATCTTCTTCATAATTCTACTTCTTTTTATTGATAAAATGATTAGACAATACTAACGTTAAACCTATAATGAAAACAAAATAAGCCACATCCTTAAAATCTATCAAGCCTCTGGTAAACCCTAAAAAATGCTGATAAAGACCTATATTCTGTAAGATAAAATCGGCTTCGCCTAATAATTTATAACTTGCCAACTGCTCAATTCCAAAGTACATAATAAAGCTCATAAAAACCCCGAGTAAATAAGCCATAATCTGATTCTGGGATAATGAAGAGGCTAAAATACCTATTCCGGAAAATGCTGCAATCAGGATAATCAGTCCAAAATAACTTCCAAGGGTCATTCCCATGTCTATATTTCCTTCCGGAACTCCCAAAACATATACTGTATAAAGATATATCAAAGATGGAATAAGACACAGAATTCCCACCACCCAAACGGATAAAAATTTCCCTAATACCAATTCTGAAACTTTCAAAGGCTGTGAAAACAACCAGTTTAGAGTTCCTGTCTGCTGCTCTTCCGCAAAAGTTTTCATGGACAGTGCCGGAATAATAAACATCAGCAACCAAGGAACCAATACAAAATAACTCTGAAGAGAAGCTATTCCTATTTCAAAAATATTAGAATCATTATCGAAAAAAACAAAAAAAGAGTTGCTATTAAACTAAAAGCCGCAATAATAATCCATGCGCTCCAGTTTCCAAAATAACTCCAAAGTTCTTTTTTAAAAATTGCAATCATATAGTATTAGTTTCAGGTAAATGAAGTATTTCTTTACCTATTCATCAAATTAATTTTAGGATTTATTCTTCTTATTTTTATTCACCAGTTTTACCGTCATCATTATTAATAGTACCAAAACGAGAAAACCTACAATTAATTGCCACCAATATGTAATTACTGCAGATTTCAATATTACGGTAAACACTACCAGAAATAAAATGAAAGTAGCTATTTCATTCGACTGTCTCAGTTTTATATTGGCAGTAGGAAGGCTATTTCCATTAAGCTTCTTCAATTCCAATACTTTTTTCCAGCACCAGTAATGATAAACAGCTAAACCGATTAAAAAGGTAAGTTTTAAATGGAACCAAGGGGTTTTCATCAGACCTGTATTCAATATAATCATGATGACTCCGCAAATGGTCATAATCACTCCGGCAGGAATAGTGATGATATTCCATAGTCTTTTTGCCATAAAAGTATACTGCTCCCTCAGAATTTTCTGTTTTTCTCCAATAAAATCATCTGTGTCTTTATAATACACGAATAACCTTACGAGATAAAAAATCCCGGCAAAGTAACTTACCATAAAAATAATGTGCAGCGCTTTTATAATGGTGTAAAGCATTATATAGAATAATTTTCATGCAAAGATAGAACATTTATCAGCATTTTTTAAAGCAAAAGTTTTTGTACTTCATATAAAGTAAAACAAAATATCCATAAATAATAAAATCACAATAAAAACACAAATTAAATAAACACTTGTTCAATTAAATCATTATATAATGAATAATAATTAAACAATATAAAAAAACAACAATAAAATAAATACTAATACCTTTATAAGAACAACAAAATAATATGAATATGAAAATAATTAAACTTCTTGTTGCTACTTGTTTAGCAGCCAACATTTACGCGCAAAGCGCAGGGGATCTTATTTCCTATCAATCTAATTTAGATCTGACACCTTCCGGAGTAGCTAATTTTATAGGATCCCAGGCAGGGGTTAATACTCCTGCAGAATTATTAGGTTATTTAAATAGTTTTAATGTAGGATTAAGGGCTTATCGTATAGAATATTATACTACCAATCAAGATAACAATTTAGTGAAAGCAACCGGGCTTCTCATGGTTCCTAACACCAATTATAAGCTTTCTACCGTTGTAAGCACCCACGGAACTACCGAGGGTGTACAAATGGTACCTTCCAACCTTTCACTGATGATTTTCTTTGAAATCGGTTTTGCCCTGAACGGCTATATCCTGATGGCTCCCGATTATGTAGGAATGGGGGGCGGAGAAGGCACACACCCTTATCTCAACAGCGATACCGAAGCTACTGCTACATTGGATTTTATTAAAGCGGCCAATAAAGTAATCGACCAGATCGGAAATATCAAACGATATGATGAATATTTCCTTACGGGATATTCCCAGGGTGGGCATGCTGCAATGGCCACTCTAAAAAAAGCTTCGGAAACCAATGAAATTAAATTCAAATACATGTATGCCGGTGCCGGACCATTTGATGTATCTTATTCTACATTTCAGCTGGGAGTGATGGATAAAACCATATTCCCTATTCCCGCACTTCCTTCTTATATTGTTAATATGTGTAAAATGACAGGTTATAATGTCTACAACAGCAGTCCGGCAGAAATCATAGCTCCTGCGTACCTCGATGATTACACAAAAAATGTAACTAATCGTGCAGGAAGTTTATTATGGGGAAATCCTGTCTGGAGAGAAGTATTTAAACCCCAGTTCATTTCAAGTGTTACCAATAATCCAAATCATCCTTTAAAACAATGCTTGAAAGCCAATGACAATTATAACTGGTATAATAAGACTCCGAGTACGCTAGGATATTCAGATCCTGATTTTATTGTAAACCCCAACAGTACACCAAAAACTGAATCTGTACAAAGAGGATACTATCCCTTCTGGGATCTAAGCAAATATAAAATTGAAAAATTCTGGTGGGGACCATTAGGCCACGTAGGAGGAATAGCTCCTTATATACTGGCAGCTAACTACAAATTCAATACTTTGAGAAGCGGAGGATTCTTTAATCAATGGGCCGCTATAGGATCTGTATTTTCTAAAAATACAAATGACATTCAGGAAAACCCTGATATTTTCAGAAAATCCAGCATAGACATGAGTTTTGGAGATCATATTAAGGTAGAACAGGTTTATAACTTCAGTACAGAGAAAGTTTCCAGTCAAAGGTTTACAGAGAATAATATTTCTTCGCTAAAAGATGGGGTTTACCTGATCAAGGCTAAAGTAAACGGAAAAAGCCAAGAAATTCCTTTTGTAAAGTCTACCCCTGCAATGGTAGAATATAAAGAAGCGGTAAAAGATGATTCGGATCACCGTCTTATTCTCAATGCCTCTCCTGAGGACATTGCTCACATTAATATTCTAAAAGATAATAAAATCATTAAAACAGTTTCATCCAATGAATATAAAAATAATGGTATTTCTCTTACGGGATACGAATACTATGATCTTATATTTGAGGTTGTTGCTAAGGAATACACTGTTCAATTTCAAAAATTATCGGATAAGGCAATTAAATCTGAAAACATAAATGTGGTTCCAAATAACAGTTCATTGACGATCATTTCAGATCTACCTATGAAAGAAGTAAGTGTATTTGATATGAACGGAAGAAAAGTTTATAATCAATCCTCAGTGCAAAGTACCAGAACCCAAACAAATACTTTATTAAAAGGAGTATATATTGTAACGGTTCTGCTGGACAACGGTAAAACCATTACCAAGAAAGTATCCTTATAAGGATACTTATTTTACCAGAAAACGACCATCTGAGATGGTCGTTTTTATTTATTGTGAAACTGTATAATCAATTATAGATTCATCCGGTTTGAGCTCTATTCTTTCAGCTCCCAGATTAAGATAATACTTTTCCATTTTGTCCAGATGGTCTTCACTGGTTTCTTTACCTTTAATATGGCGGGAATAGTCACTCCATATCTTAATAAAGAAATTATCTTTAACTAAAACCCTGTAATTGGATTGTTCAAAATTCTGTTTCAGATATTCCTCCAGATCAGTCTTCGTATTAAACTGATAAATATAAACCCCTCCGTCATTGATATCATCTTTAGGATCCTCATAAGGAAGCATATATAAAGACTTTATCCTAGCGGCTATATCTGATCCTGCAATTTTAGAAATTAAAGTTGTATCCTCAGTATTAAAAGGAATACGGGTAATTCCTATTTTCTTCATTTCTTCATTTACTTTTACCGGTTTCATTCCCTGCAGTTCCATATTATAAAGACCTAAGTCCAAAATACTTTGTGCAAAGCTTAACTGAAAACAAATAAAGCCCGCCAATAAGAAGATCTTTTTCATAAATACTCGCGTTAAAGGGTTGACCTAAGAAATTACTCCCAGCTCTTTTCCTACTTTTTCAAAAGCCGCAATTGCCTTATCCAAATGTTCTCTTGTATGAGCAGCTGATAACTGTACTCTTATTCTTGCTTTCTCTTTCGGTACTACCGGGTAGAAGAATCCTATTACATAAATTCCTTCATCCATCAATCTTTCTGCCATTTTCTGTGAAAGTGGAGCATCATAAAGCATTACAGGAACAATAGCAGCATCACCATCAGGAATATCAAATCCTTTTGCTTTCATCTGGGTTCTGAAATATTCAGCATTCTCCATCACTTTATCTCTTAGTGAAGTATCATCAGAAATCATATCCAACACTTTCAATGCAGCACCTACAATCCCAGGAGCTAATGAATTGGAGAATAAATAGGGACGTGAACGCTGTCTTAGCATATCAATAATCTCTTTTTTACCGGAAGTAAATCCTCCAAGTGCTCCTCCCAATGCTTTTCCTAATGTAGAAGTAATAATATCTACTCTACCCATTACCTCATTAGCTTCATGGGTACCACGACCTGTTTTACCTATGAATCCGGTAGCATGAGAATCATCCACCATTACCAAAGCATTATATTTATCTGCTAAATCACAAACCCCTTTCAGGTTTGCTACAATACCATCCATTGAGAAAACTCCGTCGGTAACAATAATTTTAAAACGGTGTTTTTTTTCAGAAGCAGCGATTAACTGTGCTTCCAGATCTTCCATATTGTTATTTTTATAACGGTACCTTGCTGCTTTACATAAACGAACTCCGTCAATAATGGAAGCATGATTCAGCTCATCGGAAATAATAGCATCCTCTTCAGTAAATAACGGTTCAAAAACACCTCCGTTAGCATCAAAACAAGCTGCATACAGAATAGTATCTTCTAATCCCAAAAAACCGGCAATTTTCTCTTCAAGCTGTTTATGAATATCCTGAGTCCCACAAATAAAACGAACTGAAGACATCCCATATCCATGGGATTCTATCATATCCTGAGAGGCTTTCATTACTTCCGGATTATTGGATAGCCCAAGATAATTATTAGCACAAAAGTTTAATAGTTTTTTCCCGTTGGCTTCGATTTCAGCACTTTGCTGAGAAGTAATAATTCTTTCTCTTTTATAAAGCCCGTCATTTTCGATATTCTTAAGCTCGTTCTGTAAAGTTTCAAGATATTTTTCAGAAATCATTCTATAAATTTTTAGATGTGCTAATTTAATAAAAAAAGCCATTTCATCCCTGAAACAGCTTGGCAATTTTCCATAATGCGATAACAATTACTGAATCAGAGGAACAACAGTATGTGACAGCATTTGCTGAACATTTTCCACATTCTTTTTATCCAGCTTTTTATAATCTTTCCAATTAGTTACCATTACTACTTCTCCCTTATCATTAATCACTATAAACTTGGAGAAGTCAGGGATTATTTCAAATTGAGCAGGGGTAATATCATTTATAAAAGCCTTATTACGCTTTTTAACTCCTCCTTCATATACGGAATCTTTCAAAACCAACATTTTGGCATCCATAGATTCATTTTCTACAATTTTAACAGCATTTTTTAACCTATTGTCTTCTTCTGATTCTACCAATAATACGTAAACATTCGTATTATAATCTTTTTCAAGTCGTAAGGCATCAGGAAGATGTTTAATGCATGGAGCACACCAGCTCGCTAGCGTGTAAAATACCGTATTAGGCTTATCCGAATTTCTTGCAATACACTGCAGATCATTTTTATCAACTGTTGTCAGATTTATATTTTTGGATTGCTGCAAGTAACAGCTGCCTTGTTGCCCCCACGATAAGAAGCTTACTAAGGATAATACCGGAATTAAAAATAATTTCATAATGATTCGATTGTTTATAAAAGAGTTTTCATTTTGGTTAAAAAAATTTACCATTCTATGAATGGCATGGAATGGTAAATTTAATTATTTTCTTTTTATGAATTTAAAATTAATTGGTCTTAGTTACAGATAACTCATAGCCTCCATAGTCCCCGATAGAATTATCCAGCTGATAGACTCCTGCTTTAATCACATATTTATTATTAACATCAATATCTTCATCTACATAAAAAAGTGAGGTATCATATTGGTTCGGATCCATAGTATTATTCAGTTCGATATAAGCAGCATACTTAGAAGGATCACTATAGCTCTCTCTTATAAGTCCGGTGTATGGATAATTAGCCCTTGTAGCATCCTTATTCCAAATAATAGTAATCCAGAAAGCTGCTAATCTGCATACTCCAAAGCCCATACAACCTTTTGAAGCTCTTCCAAGATCAAATGCAAATCCTACTCCTCCTCCATCAATTGCCTTGGATGTGGTATTTCCCAAGGTTCCGGTTTTGGCTCCTGAAGAGGAAACATTTTGAGATGATAAAGCCACCGGAGTTTCCGAATCCTCATTTCCGCTGCACGAACTTAGGGTTAAAATCCCTACCAATAATAAAGTACTCAAAATTGACATTGTTTTTTTCATGATATATTATTTTAAGATTAGTTTATCACGAAAATAAATAATAAATTATCACAAAAAAGAGAGTTAGTTTGCAATTATTTTGCAATAACATGCAAAATTTGCATAAAATAAGCTCAAATATAATTTATTTATAAAATAATTTTCATATTTGTAAAAACTAAAACCATGCAAAAGGAAAAACTGCGCTTCATAAGGAAAAGCAAGGGAATCACCCAAAAACAAATGGCTGATTTTCTTTGTACTGCCATTTCAAACTACTGCCGAAAAGAAAATGGTGAAGTAAAAATAATAAAAAATGAATGGGAAAAAATAGCGAAATTTTTAGATGTTGCCATTGAAGATATTTTTGAAGAGGATCGTTTTCCGGACTCCACAGGTATTAAGATACAGAATCATATCAATACTTCTATGATTGAAAGCCTTCAAGATTACATCAGACTTCTTAAAGATGAAAATACTCAATTGAGAGCAAAAATAGAGTTGCTGGAAAATATCTGATATCAAACATAAAAAAGCCCTCATTTTCTGAAGGCTTTTTTATTTTAATTTTTTAGGAATTTAATATTCTTATTTTTGATTTTCAAAATATAAATTCCCGGAATCAATTCAGTAATACCGACAGACTTCCCTGGATTAATTTTGCCTTTTTTCAATAATTTCCCATCCAATGCGTAGATTACAAACTCTTCCTCTTTTTTAAGTCCTTTTACGTGAATGTCATTTCTGGCTGGAATCGGATAAACCGTAAATGGGTCCGATTCAAAAGAAGTTGTACTTAGGGTTGCATCCTGTGTGATCATTGAATTATTTTCAAGAATCTGATATTCATAATTAAATTCGATACTGGCTACTGGAAAGGAGACAGACTCTGAAAAATACTGGTCATTATATGTATTATCCAATACAAAATATGCTACCTGTCCTCCTGTTCCATTCACTTTTACAGGTAAAGGCATTTCAAAGAAATTTACAGTAGGACTGCTTTGAGTCTGAGAAATTTTAAAGGTAATATTCTGATTTGATCCCTGTTTCCATTTTATATTATATGTAGGATATCCCTCTCCATAGACCCAGTCATTAAAAAATTCTGTAAAATCTTTTCCTGTTGATTGTAATAATGAAGCCTTCAGATCTGCAGTTTTAGCATAATTATAAGCCAGCCCCGGTCGAGAGTGATAATCCTGAACAGCTTGATAAAACAAGGAATCTCCCAATATCCACTTAAGCATCCTCACGATATAACCACCTTTAGCATAAGAAAGTCTTCCACTAAAAATTGTATCTACATCTGCCAGGTCTGCATCTGCTACATACGTGCTTCCTCCCGGTGCACTGGTGACATAATTTCTCTGATCCTGCAAATAAGATAAGAACTGGGTATGCGTCATCAAAAGTTTCTCATTAGCCAGATGTTCTCCGAATGTAGCAAACCCCTCGTTCAGCCATATATCATTCCACGTTCCACAGGTTACTTTATCTCCAAACCACTGATGAGCCAGCTCATGAGCAATAGTAGTTTTACCCCAGCTACTCATAGAAGACATAGTCTGGTGTTCCATACAAACACCATCATAATTATATTCCATATGTCCATATTTTTCATTCCTGAAAGGATAAGGACCAAAATAAGTCTCAAAAGTATTCATTATCTGCTTTGTCCATTCAATGTTAGACATAGAGGCAGTATTATTGGCTGTGCTAGGATAAATATAGTTTACAAAAGGGAAAGGAGGATTTCCGATAGTATCATTCATCTTTACAAAATCCGTAATAGAAAGAGCTACAAGGTAAGCTGCTATAGGATACATTGTTCTCCAGAAAGTAAGCTTTTGCCCATTAGCCAAGATTGTTTCAGACATCAACCTCCCATTTGCAGCCACACTATATTGTGAGGGAGTGGTTATTTTAATATCAAATCTTTCTATTTTATCATTCATACTTTGTTTTGTCGGAAACCAATCTTGCGCACCATAGGGTTCATCCAATGTAGAAAGAACAGCTGCTCCCGTATTATTTTGATAGTCTGTTGAAAAAGATTCACTGACAGGTATTCCTGAATAATAAATAGTTAATGAATCCAATACATTAGAGGGTAAAGATCCAGGAAAATTTATTTTAATTTCCTTAGTTGGCAGTTGCTGAAAGGTTAAATCTGATCCATGATATTTTACCTGGGAAACCGTGAGAGAATCAGAGAAATCAAAATAAATATTACTAATAGTCTGATTAGGTTTAAAGTGAGAGGTTACAGATCCTTCAATATTTTCATATTCAGGGTCAAGAACAAGGTCCATTCTCTGATATTGCAGGTCATAATTAAGTGTATTAGGATTAATATTTCCTGCTGACATCTTATTAACAAAAGATTTCATCTCTTTCGCCATCAATGCTTTTTTAGACTCTTTATTCTCAGATGTCTGCCCATAAAATAATGAAGAGAGGAGAATAGCCATAAATAGATAATAACATTTCATTTGTATTTTATATTTGTGTTAGAGTCTAAAGATAAAAAAAACCTTTTAATCTAATTA
>NZ_JALAHD010000043.1 GCF_022712095.1 Chryseobacterium sp.
TTATAAGAGTTTTACCATCAAAAAATCAAACTTTTTTAGCAATTTTGCATTCCTAAATTCACTTGTTAAGAAATGAAGATAAAATACTCAGAACTTATTGATCAGACATTGTATTTTCCGACGGAAGAATTCAATGTTTCTGAGAACAATTTGTTATTTCACGATATTCCTTTAATGGAAGTTGTTGAAAAATTTGGCACTCCGCTAAAAATCAGCTATCTGCCAAGGATTTCTCAAAATATTCAAAAAGCCAAAGGTTGGTTTAAAGAAGCTTTTGAGAAAAATGAGTATAAGAAAAACTATACTTATTGTTATTGCACAAAGTCGAGCCACTTCAACTTTGTGATTGAAGAAGCTTTGAAAAATGATATATCTATCGAAACTTCTTCAGCGTATGATATGGATATTGTAAAGTCTCTTTATGAAAAAGAGAAGGTTGACAAGAATATTGAAGTAATCTGTAATGGATTTAAAACGGATGATTACCTGATGAAAATTTCAGAAATGATCAATAACGGTTTTGAAAATATTACCCCTATTCTGGATAATTACCGTGAGCTGGATAAACTTACGGACAGTATCGACACTACTTTTAATATAGGGATCAGAATCGCTTCAGAAGAAGAGCCTAAGTTTGAATTCTATACCTCAAGATTAGGAATAGGATATAAAGATATTATCCCTTATTACAGCCAGAAGATTGCGGAACATCCGAATGCCAGGCTGAAAATGCTTCACTTTTTCATTAATACGGGAATCAAAGACACCTCTTACTATTGGAATGAATTGTATAAATGCCTTCGTGTATATGCCCGTTTGAAAAAAATTGCGCCTGAGGTTGATTCTTTGAATATAGGTGGAGGATTTCCGATTAAAACTTCCCTGAACTTTGATTATGACTACCAGTATATGGTAGAGGAGATTGTTTCCCAGATCAAGAAATTCTGTGAAGAAGAAGGAGTGGAAGAACCGAATATTTATACTGAATTCGGTAGTTTTACCGTAGGGGAAAGCGGCGCTAACCTTTATAAAATTATTTCTCAGAAACGTCAGAACGACAGAGAAAAATGGAATATGATCGATTCATCATTCATGACGACACTTCCTGATACATGGGCTATTTCAAGACATTTTATCATGCTTCCGCTTAACCGTTGGGATGATACTTATGAAAGAGTTTTCCTTGGAGGACTGACTTGTGATTCTGATGATTACTACAATTCCGAGCAGCATACCAATGCTATTTATTTACCGGTTTTCAGTGACACTAAACCTTTGTATATAGGATTTTTCCATACGGGTGCTTATCAGGAAACCATAGGTGGCTACGGAGGAGTTCATCACTGTCTGATGCCTCAGCCAAGACATATTTTGATCCAGAAAGATGAAAATGGTGAGTTCCAATATGAAGTTTTCCGTGAGAAGCAGGAACCTGAAGATATTTTAAAACTTTTAGGATACATTCAGTAAAAGAAATAAAAAAGCCATCCATACGATGGCTTTTTTTATTTATTGGAAGTAATCGGATATTTTATCCAATTCCAGTTCTGAATAATCGGAAACAGTAACATTTGCTAATGTATAGTCCTGGTTTTTGGAATGTAGGCTTTTATAAGCTGCACAGAAAATATCAGCTTTGTGGGCAGCTAAAATTCCATTGGTAGAATCTTCAATTACCATACAGTTTTTGTTAGGTTCATCGGCCATTTGTGCTGCAAGAAGGAAAATTTCAGGATGAGGTTTGGATTCTTTTAAATCCGCTCCGCTGATCTTTCCGCTGAAATATTGCTCCAGACCGAATTTATCAAAGACCATTTTTATGGTTGTCATACTGGCTGAAGAGGCCACGATAAGCTTTATGTCATTTTCATAATAATGCTGTATCAGCTTTCTTACACCTGGAATAAGATCAAACTCGGCATCATTATAAAAATACTCTTTAAAATAAGTTCTTTTAATCTCAGTAAGACCCTCATGGGTATGGCTCAGGTTGAATTTTTCTATTAAGGTTTCACAGGCCTTTTTGGTCGAATATCCTGTGAAAGAAGTATATAGATCTTCAGAAACTTCAATTCCAAGATCATTGAACATTTTGAAATAAGCTTTTCTATGTAATGGTTCCGTATCCACAATCACTCCATCCATATCAAAGAGTACAGCCTTTAATGACATAGTAAAAAATTTTTGCAAAGATAAGTATTCATAATTTGATCCGGTTTTGGGACTCTGAATATTCTATGAAAGTCAATTTTCTGCGTATCTTTGTTCTTATTATTTTTAGTCTTTAAATTATTACATCTATTATGAAAACATATGCTGGAATACCGGAGGAAAACGGAACACTGGAAAACTCGAAAGTAATGTTGGTAACCGTTCCTTATGATGGAACTTCAACTTGGGGAAAGGGAGCTGATAAAGGTCCTGAATTATTTTTAGATGCTTCGGAGAACATGGAGCTTTATGATATTGAAACCGGAACCGAACCTTATCTTGAAGGAGTTTATCTTGCAGGAGAAGTTTCTGAAAATTCTTCACCGGAGGCAATGACTGAAGCCGTTTATCAGAAAACCAAAGATCTTCTTCAGAATGACGGAAAATTATTTACCCTTTTCGGAGGAGAACATTCCGTTTCAATAGGTTCTATCCGTGCTGTTGGAGAGAAATATGAAAATCTGACAGTTTTGCAGTTGGATGCACACACCGATTTACGTCCTGAATTCCATGGCTCAGCTTCTAACCATGCCTGTGCTGTTTTTGAAGCCAATCAGAAACATAATCTGGTACAGGTGGGTATCCGTTCTATGGATGTGGAAGAAAATCAATATTTACCGGAAGGAAGAGTATTTTTTGCTCATCAGATTGCAGTGAATGATAACTGGATTAATGATGTATTGGAAAAGGTATCAGGAAATGTATATATCACTATAGATTTAGATGCTTTTGACCCTTCTATTGCACCCTCTACCGGAACTCCGGAACCGGGAGGATTACAATGGTATCCTACGTTAGAGCTCCTGAGAAAAGTATTTGAAAAATGTAATGTAGTGGCTTTTGATATTGTAGAGCTGATGGATTCTCCTATGGCAAAACCTTCTGCTTTCTTAGCGGCAAAATTATATTATAAAATGTTAGCTTATTATCATATTAACAATAATTAAAATTCCGCAGGAATCGGATTTTTTTCACCGTATTTTCTTAGGAAATTTGTGACGTAAAATAAAGATTATGTCTACACAAAATCAGATAGATTATAACAGGATTGCTCAGGCAATAGAATATATCCGAATGAATTATCAGCTTCAGCCCGGTTTGGATGAAGTGGCGGAAAGCGTACATTTAAGTCCCGCTCATTTTCAAAAAATGTTTACCGATTGGGCAGGAACAAGTCCAAAGAAGTTTTTACAGTTCATCAGTCTTGAACATGCTAAAAATTTATTAAAGGAAGAAAAAGCAAATTTGTTTGATACTGCTTATGAAACAGGTTTATCCAGCACCAGCAGGTTGCATGATTTATTTATTACTATAGAAGGAATGTCTCCTGCCGAATATAAAAATGGAGGTAAAAATCTAGTTATTAATTATCACTTTTCTGAGAGCCCATTTGGTTATATCATGGTAGGTTCTACAAAAAAAGGAATTTGTTATATGGCTTTTGAAGCCAATAAAGAAATCGCATTGGGAAATCTGAAAGCTCAGTTTCCTAATGCTTCTTTTTTTGAGAAAAAGGACCAGCTTCAGAAAAATGCTTTGTCTATTTTTGAAAAGGACTGGACGAAACTTAATACCATCAAACTTCATCTGAAAGGAACTGATTTTCAGCTTAAGGTCTGGAAAAGTCTCTTGTCTATTCCCATGGGGAAAATATCAACTTATGGAAATCTAGCCCAAAAAATTGAAAATCCTAAAGCCTCAAGAGCTGTAGGAACAGCTATAGGAAGTAATCCTGTTGCGTTTCTTATTCCATGTCACAGAGTAATCCAGTCTACAGGACATACAGGGGGTTACCGATGGGGAAGCGATCGAAAACAGCTGATATTGGGATGGGAGAGCTCACATCTTTATTCCGGTGATCAGGATTAAGCTTTTAAATTAATTTTTAACAAAAAATTCTAAAATAATGATGAGTCTATTTGAGGATGTGTCCGACTTTCCTATTAATATACTCCCGGCAGATGGAACGGTTCATTATTATGGGAAAATTTTCACAAAAGAACAATCTGATTTTTATTATGATTATTTACTAAATCAGATTCCATGGGAAAATGATGAAGCGATGATCTTTGGCAAATTAATTCTGACCAAAAGAAAAGTAGCATGGTTCGGAGAAAAAGAATTTGAATATACTTATTCAAAAAGATCAAAATATGCCAGATGCTGGACACCTGAGCTATTGGAGCTAAAACAGAAATGTGAAGAAATTTCCGGTGAAACCTATAATTCCTGTCTTCTCAATCTCTATCATGACGGAAGTGAGGGAATGGCTTATCACAGCGACGGAGAAAAGGATCTCAAAAAACACGGAGCAATAGCCTCCCTTACTTTTGGTGCGGAAAGAAAGTTTTTATTTAAACATAAGACAACCAAAGAAAAAGTGGAAATATTTTTGGAAAATGGAAGCTTACTTATTATGAAAGGAACCACTCAGGATCATTGGCTTCATAGATTACCTCCCACTACTAAAATAAAAACTCCTCGGGTAAATCTTACCTTTCGGACCATTATAGAATAAGAAGAGTGTAATTTTTTGTGTATTTTTTGATAATTAAATGACGTATTATTACTAGTTTGAAGTGGAAA
>NZ_JALAHD010000044.1 GCF_022712095.1 Chryseobacterium sp.
AAACCAAAAATATATAATATTATTTAAAGTTCTGTATTCTGTGCTTAAATAAATAGAAAATAGTCAGAAATAAAGGTAATAAAACAAGTATTCTCTCTCCTAAAGAAAATCTCTCCACCTCGTTGTCAAATAAGAAATTAGAAGGTAATGAAACCAATGCTGACGACAAAATGAAAAGCAGAATTTCCCATTTAGATATCTTCCCCGACTGCACAACAGAATTAAATTTGGAATCTAATATCCAAAAACCTAAAAATAAGATCATAAACGGAAAAGACCATATTCTATACGTATCCCAGGCAATTGCGTGTAAAAGTAAAGGAGACAGACATGCTAAAGCTAATAATCCAAAAATATAAAAATTAATCTTGCGGAATTCCCTGTAAATCATAACCCCCATAAAAATCATAGGAATCCCGTAAATAATAGTACATGTAGATACAAAAACCCGTTGAATAAAATGAGGACTTTCTTCTGCTAAAAAGCTGGTGAAACTTTCTGTATAGCCTAAGGAAACCAGACTGGCTACCTTGTCATTAATAAACCCAGTATGGATAAGATATTCCAGTATCTGCAGATGATGATTACCTCCATAACATTCCTGATAGCCTATTATTCCAGCCAATACAATAAATGGCACGAGAAGAAACAAAGCCATCTTTTCAAATAATTTTTTCTTATTAATACTTTTAAGTGAAAGTGAATGTTCAGGAATTTCTTTTATGATCAATGCAAAAAGACAGATAGGCAGCATCAGAAAAAAAGTGATCTCATGAATCAGAATGCCAACGGACAATACAGCTGAAGCCCAGATCATTTTTTTATTCCTGATCAGATACAATGCTATCATAGTCATAAGAAAAATAAGATGATCCAGATAACCTATAAGATGGGCAGAAAACACAATATACTGAGACAGAAAAAAAACAGAATAGAACAATATTCTGTTTGTATTATCTTCCGTTTTATTTGTTCGTTTAATTGCTATTGTTAATAATACTCCATATAAAAGAAGCAGAATTATAACAGATAAAATCAGGATATTGGTTTCGTTCTTTTCAAAGAAAAAACCGAATATTTCGCCTGCCAATCCTCTTTTAATAAACCCAAACCTGTAATCCATCATCCAATGAGCCACAGACCATTGATTGGGAAACCTTGCAGTCTTTAAAACACTAAATGCCAATGCATATAAATACAAAAAGAGGATTAATGCTTTCCGATTCATATATCATTATATCGTCATCGAAAAAATCCTGGTTTCCGGTTTGTTTCTCATCATACGAAGATCAAAAACCATAGCAACATTCCTTGTAAAAGCTCTTCCTTTCTCGGTAATCCTGATCTGATTATCTTCAATTTCCACCAATTCATCTCTTTCCATTTCCTTAAGCATTGCCAGCGCATTTTCAAGCTCAGGGAATGAGTTCTGGATATCCCAGGTCGTTTCCAGCTGACACATCAGATTAAGAATATGTCTTCTTACGATAAGATCTTCTTCATTAAGAATATGCCCTTTCACAACAGGAATCTGTCCCTCTTCTACAATTTTCTGATATTCTTCCACCGTCTTCACATTCTGGGCAAAAGCATACCACGAATCTGAAATAGAAGACATCCCAAGGCCAACCATAAGCTGGGTTTTGCTGGAAGTATATCCCATGAAGTTTCTGTGTAATTTCTTATGAGTCAAAGACTGGTAGAGATCATCATGCTCAAGAGAGAAATGATCCATTCCTACTTCAATATAACCTAATTCCTGTAACAATTTTTTACCGTCCTCATACAGTTTTCTTTTTTCTTCACCACTTGGAAGGTCATTTTCATCAAAACCACGCTGCCCTACTCCCTTTACCCATGGAACATGGGCATAAGAATAAAATGCCAATCTATCAGGTTTTAATTCAAGGGTCTTACGGATGGTATATTCCATGGCATCCCAATGCTGATGCGGAAGTCCGAAAACGAGATCGTGGCTGATCCCACGGTAACCGATCTCTCTTGCCAACTCTGTTACCTCTTTTACTTTTTCAAATGGCTGTATTCTGTTGATTGCTTTCTGTACTTTTGGATCATAATCCTGAACCCCAAAGCTCACTCTTCTGAATCCTAAATCATATAGAGTCTGAAGATGTTCTCTAGAAGTATTATTCGGATGACCTTCAAAAGAAAACTCAGGATGCTCCGCTATTTCCACCGTTTCAAAAATTTCTTCCAATAGTATCTTCAGATTTGCAGGTGAGAAGAATGTAGGTGTTCCTCCGCCTAAATGAAGTTCTTTCAGTTTAGGTTTTTCGTTAAATAATTCCAGATAAAGCTTCCATTCTTTTAAAACACTCTCCAGATAGGGTGTCTCCACACTGTGTTGTTTTGTAATACGCTTATGACATGCACAAAATGTACATAATGCTTCACAAAAAGGCAAATGAATATAAATAGAAATTCCTTCTCCTGAATTACTTTCATGAAACGACCTTACCACACTCTCTTTCCATTTTTCCGGAGAAAAAGTACTTTCATCCCAATATGGAACAGTAGGATAAGAAGTATAACGAGGTCCCGGAATATTATATTTATCAACTAAAGAATTCATTTTATGATGTAAAGATTTTTAAATAATGAAATTCCAATACGAATTTCATCCTGCAAAATTAAATATAACTTA
>NZ_JALAHD010000045.1 GCF_022712095.1 Chryseobacterium sp.
ATTTTAGACATAATTTTCACGATCAAAAAGAGAATAATCTTTCTCAAAATCCCCTCAATACGGCATCAATAAATAATATTTAATTATAAAACAAAAACTTTAAATAAATTATTAAAATATCTTTCTCATTTTATGGAATTTTTATTAATTTCACTTTAGAATTTAATATTTATACATCATGAGAAAGTTTACATTTCCTTTGACATTATCTTTAGTTGCATTAGTTTCTGCTCACCTTAATGCACAAGATACTAATACTGATAATCACACTATTACTATTTCTATTCCCGAAGTTGCACTAGTAGACATTGAGCCTGCGGCTACTAAAAACATTACTTTAGGGTTTACAGCACCTACAGAAGCTGGGCAGCCTATTACTCCAAGTACTTCAAATAATACACTCTGGCTGAATTACTCATCCATTAAATCAGTTGCTGATCCCACACGTAATGTAACTGTAAAATTAAATGCCATTATCCCGGGAATTGATATTCACGTAACAGCAGCGGCGGCTACCGGTGCAGGAGGAGGTACACTTGGTACACCGGCAGCACAAATAACATTAAGTGCGGCCGATCAGACTATCATTTCGGGAATCGGTAGTGCCTATACCGGAAACGGTGCTAATAACGGACATAACCTTACTTATGCTTTAGCAGCTGGAAGTGGACCTGGTGGAGTAGCTGCGTATGCTGATCTACAGGCGACTGCTACCACTGTAGCGACTGTTACCTACACTATATCTGATAACTAGTCGAAGCTGTATTAAGTAAAAAAAGCAAGAAGAGGTTATTTATAAATCTCTTCCTGGTTTTATATTATCCATATTTTAAACTTCAATCTTTACATGACCATGCTAAAGCGTATTTCTCTTTTTATTTTTCTTATTTTTCATTCCATTTTTTTACATGCCAGTATTGTAGTCCTTAATGGGCTAACACATACATATCAGGTGGAAAACGGGAAAGTATATAAAGGGAAAATTGCTATTGAAAACACAGACAATCATCCTCAAAGTGTAAAACTATTTTTACAGGATTTTGCTTATCTGGCTAATGGGACCATCACTTATACATCTTTACATACGAATAGTAGAACCAATGGTGACTGGATTAAATTAAATACTAATCTTGTTACTCTTGGTGCTAAAGAAAAAACTGAAGTATATTATGAAATTTCAATTCCTGATCAACATAGAGATGCAGGCAGCTATTGGAGTGTTATAATCGTTGAACCTGTTGAAAATATCAAGCCTAATGATGATAAGGCCGGAGTTAATATTACCTCTATTATCAGGTATGCCGTTCAGATTATTACAGATTATGAAGCTGAAAAAGCTAAGCCTGATCTTAAATTTGAAAGTGTAAAAGTAGAAAAAGAAGACGGAAAACAAACGGTAAAGATTGCGATTGCTAATATGGGTAATCTGTATTGTAAACCAACAGCTGCTATTGAAATCTATAACCGTAAAACCGGAGCAAAAGTTGATAGCTATTCCAGTCTGACCATGGGTTTATTACCCAATACATCAAAAACATTCTACATAGACATCAGCAAAATACCTTCTGGCCAGTATAATGCAGCTATAATAGCTACTGATGAAGAGGAAAATGCTTTCGCAATCAATGTGGAATTAGAAGTAAAAAATGATTAAAATTTGGGCTTCATATATTATTATACTATTCCCGGCGTTTATTTTTTCTCAGCAGCTGTCCAATGAATCAGCCAGCAAAAAAGATAGTCTGTTACCGGGGTTATCTACTTCTATTTCATTTACATTAGAAAACAATACTGCTGAAAATAAAACATATGAGATTACCGTTAAGACTTCCAGTCCGCAAATTACTCCCATTTTAACAAATGGAGAATTAAATCTCGCTCCACAGGAAAGTACAGTTTATATTGTCCCTTTACGTATTGCAACAGAAGCTACACAAGGGCTATATTCTATAATTTTGTACATAACTGATAAGCAAGAAGGAATTCATTTTACAAAAACAGCTCAAATTACGGTTTCCGGAAATAAAAAGCTTTCTATAGAATCTTTAGAATCACCTGAGTTTATAAGGGCCGGGGATACAATACAAGCTTCCTTTCTATTAAAGAACAGTGGAAATATTATGGAGAAACTTTTCTTAGAAAGTAAAAATGCAGTGGTAGATAATGACTCTTTAGTAGTTCTGCCGCCCGGTGAAACAAAAATAATTACCATACATAAAATTACCAATCCTGCACTTGGACAGAATGAATATCAAAATCTTAATCTTACAGTTTATTCTCAGGACAACCCAAAAGAAAATCAGACTGCCTATGTCAGTATAAAAGTCATATCAGTAAAACCTGTTGAAAATGACATCTACCACAGACTCCCCATTGCTGCTTCCATGTCTTTCATCGGAATGCAGAATATGGGAGTTTATAATGATGGTTTCCAAGGGGAAATTTACGGTAAAGGCAGCCTGGATAAAGAGAATAAAAATAAAGTAGAATTTCATGCAGTCACTAAAAACCCTGTGGAATTCAGTTCATTTACCCAATATGAAGAATATTTTATTAATTATAACAGAGAAAATCTTTTCATCCATTTAGGAGACAAAAACTATTCTGCTTCTTATCTGACCGAATTCGCAAGATATGGACGGGGTGCCGAACTTAAATATGATTTTAAAAGATTCAGTCTTGGGGGATTCTATAACCATCCCAGGTTTTTTAGGGATATTAAAGATGAGTTTAATGTATTTTCAACATTTAAAATTCGTAAAGAATCAGAGATTACAGCAGGGTATCTTTATAAAACACCTAGAAAAGGAGAAAGTAATTTTGGAAATATCAGGTTAGATTCAGAAGCACATCTTCCTTATACCACAGGAAAATTCCAAATCTCAAAAAATATAAATGTGTCCGGAGAAGTTGCTTACAGTAAAACAAAAGAGCTGGAGGGTACAGCCTATATGATTCAAACCCAGGCTAATTTTGAGAAGATCAATGGAAGTATTATGTATATGAAATCAAGTCCTGAATTTGCAGGATATTTTACCAATACAAGCACATTCAATGGAAATCTTCAGTACAGAATTTCCAAGAAAATCAACATTTTTGCTAATTACATACAGGATGCAAAAAACTTCCAGAGAGATACATTATTCCTTGCCGCTCCTTACAGAAATTTCTTTCAGTATGGAGTCCAATATAAATATCATTCCAATGGATTCATAATGCTTTATAATGGATATCAGAAATATCAGGATCGCTTAGAACCTAAGGAGTTTGATTATTATGAAAAATATTTCAAAGTAAGTGTTAATCAGCAAATAGGGATGTTTCAAGTAAATCTTGAGGGACAGTTTGGAAAAACAGACAATTATCTGACCGGATTTAATGGTAACTCAAGTTTTTATACAGCTAATATAGCATTTGAAAAGTTCAGAACTTCTTTTAATTTATTTACGAGCTATGCAGTTACTTCTCGATATTTGTTGGCAAATCAAAAACAGATCTATTATGGAGCTCGAATCCTAAGCCGTCTTTCAGATAAGACAAATTTTAGTCTTTTCTACCAGAATAATTACATGCCTGAAGAGTATTTCAAAGACCGGAACCTTTTTGAACTTTTGTTTCATCAACGGCTTTTTCCAGGAAATGAACTGGATATTTCCGGGCGATATTCATTACAAAGAGGAGAGCTGGGAAATAAAGATTTTATATTTTCAATACGTTATACCTTGCGTCTTGATGTCCCTGTAAAAAAGATCGCAGAATATACTTCCCTGTCTGGAAACATTAGTAATCTTGGGGTCAAAAAAACTGAAGGAATAAAATTAATGCTGGGCAACTATTTATCAATTACAGATAAAAATGGGAATTACCTATTTAAGAATATTCTTCCTGGTGATTATTTCCTAGAAATGGATCGTTCTACTATTGGTATTAATGACATCACCAATATTTCTTTACCTGCCTCATTAAACCTCAAAGATAAAGAGCATGTTTTTAATTTTGGATTAACTACTGCTGCTTCTATTCAGGGAAATATAGAATTTAATGAAAATGAAGAAAAAAGTCAGTATAGCTTTGCTCATTTTCAACCTAAAACAGGAAAAAAGAAAAAAGAAAGCATTATTATAGAGGCGTCCAATGGTGAACAGACTTACCGAAAAATAGTCATTATCGGTGAACCTTTTGATTTTACTTATTTACGCCCCGGTGATTGGAAAGTCAAACTTTATAGAAATGGTTTAGATAAGCGTTACAAAATATCAGTAGATACATTCCAGTTTATGCTTAAACCTTCTGAAATAAAAAAAATAGACATTCATATTCTAAAACAACAAAATGAAATAAAATATCAGCAGGAAACTATAAAAGTAGGGTATAATGAAATAAAAAAGAAAAAATGAAATTAGGAGTTCATATAGTTTGTATGATATTATGTACAATATCTAATGTGGTATTTTCACAAACATCCGGAAGCAGAACTGTTTCTATGACTTTACCTGTTGTAACCTTGCTGGATATTGAACCCGCCGGAACTATTAGTATGAATTTTGTAGCTCCTACTGAAGCTGGACTTCCACTAACTGCTCCTGCAAACAACACGACAAAGTGGATCAATTATACTTCTGCAATTGCACCCAGTGGACTCACAAGACGAATTACCGCCGCTATTAATCAAACCATTCCTGGAGTTAATATCAGACTTCAGGCTTCTCCAGCATCAGGTTCAGGAGGAGGAACATTGGGTACTCCAACTTCACAAATTACACTTAGTACTACCGCTACGAATATTATTACAGGTATTGGAGGTGCTTATACAGGCAACGGAGCTAATAATGGACATATGCTGACTATCAGTCTTGCTATTAGTACTTATGCTAGTCTTACCACAACTACTAACACCCCTATTGTAATTGTCTATACTATCACAGAATAAAATTGAAAATGAAAACTATAAATCATCTTTTCAGCACAAAATATTTAAAAAAATATCTATATATACTTTCTCTAGTATTAAGCGGATATATAGAAGGACAAACAATAACTATTACCGGAAATAACTGGACTCCAAGTATACCCTCTATTGCCGAAGCCGGAACTAACTATGCAGGAACTTATGAAAGTGCTACTAATCAATTAATACTCTCGGGCACATTACCTGGATCTTTTCTCAATCTTCTTGCGAATGGATCCGCTAAAGTCAGCATGCATTATAATGTCATGTCTTGGAATAACACCTTACGGCTTTATTCAAAAAGAACCGGAGGAACAGCCACAATCAGCGGTGTTTGTGTACTATGCTCAGCAACTATAACCGGAGGTACCACTTACACTGAAATGCCACAAACAACAGATGTAACATTCTTCACTATTAATTTCACCGGTACTTTAGGCCTTGGAAACAGCGTAGCATATTCAGGTATCAATGTACAATTACAATTAAGTGGTGTTTCGGTAACACTCCCTGCTACGTCATATAGCGCTCAGATCGTTTATACAATAGGAGCAAATTAAAATAAAAAAAATTCTGTAATCATAAATTAAATTCTTTTTAGCTCGATAGTATAATAAATGCTAACATTATAAACAAGTATAATAGTGTCACCTTATCACAAATAGTATTACGTACTATTTTGGTTTCTATCTTTTTATTCTATTATATTTAGTACAGTATGGTTAGTTATAAGTAATAGGTATAAAAACAAAAAAGTCTCATACGTAATGTATGAGACTTTTAAATAAAAACTGGCGGCGACCTACTCTCCCGCGTTAGCAGTACCATCGGCGCTGGTG
>NZ_JALAHD010000046.1 GCF_022712095.1 Chryseobacterium sp.
ATATATACAATATATCCCCAATTTAGGGGAATAGCTATTCATATACTTAAGCTATCTCTGTATGTATTTTTGTATATTCCGAGCCAATCTCAAGTAATTCCATTCAATACTATCCAGCTTAACACTCCTATTATTTTCACGGAGGATAAGGAAATTTACTATTCTATTGAGGGTGAGAAAGAGAAAACGTCTAAAAAGAATGAATTATCCAACATTTACATTGTAGAAGGCACCCTGTTTAAAGATACAGAAAAGAGCACGTATGCAAAAATCACTTATGTAAAAAAAACATCTATAAAAAAGCAGGGATCAAAAAAACATAAGAAAGCTCAACATACCCAAGCCAAAAAAACCGCTAACCCGGAAAAAAAAGAAATAATTCCACAGCAGCGGTATATCATAGAAAATAAAGAGGGCCTAATTTATCCGGCTTACAATACTAAATCTGCTGTTGCGGGCACCAGTTCTCCGCATAATAACTTAGGAATACTCACCAAATTAAAATTCCGTATAAAATTTTATTCTACTACTGACAATAAGACCAATTACATTACTCAGTCCTATATTGTCAGTTACTCCCTACCCAATAATATCCGTCCTCCTCCTATTTCGTTAAAAAAATAATCAATTATTAATTTTTGGAATTTAACCACTTCTATAACTCATTTCTTGAATTTTTCAAGAAATCAAACAAGTAACTTAAAAATACAATGAAAAAATATATTATAGCTCTCATAGCTATTATGCTGTCTGTAGATACATACAGCCAGGTAGGAATTAACACATCGGCACCTACCGCCATGTTGGATGTAAACGGAGATATAAGGGTACGGGATATTCCCGAGAGTACTTCCACGAATGATATATCTTTAGTGGCGGATGCCTCAGGTGTAATAAAGAAAAGAATAGGTGAGACAAAAGGAATCATGAGAGGTTATATCACGAGTGATTTTTCTATGCCGGCAACGCTTGGTCCTATTTATACTATTCCAAACTGGCTAGAAATAGATGATCCTCATAATGACTTTGATCCTTCTACAAATATTTTTACGGCTCCGGAAACGGGATTATACAGGATTACTATTACAGCTACTTTCAGCTATCCTACAGGAGCGGGCGTCACCACCAATTATGTAATAGGATTGGCCCGTAAAGAAGGTACTAATAATACTTGGGTGATGCGATTTTCTATCCCTCAATCGTCATTAAATGCTTCAGAAATGGTAGGAGCTGGGTATGCTCATACCTTTACAGGATTAGCTCAGCTTGAAGCCGGTAAACAATATATTTACGGACTATCCGGAGGTATTACTCTTTTGGCAAATCCCACCGGTAATACAGGAACAGGAATCGGAAGTTATTTCTCAATACAGCTGATCAAGAACTAACACAATTAATTAAATCAATAAAAATATAAACTAACCAAAAAAATTACAATGAAAAAATATATTATAGCTTTTATAGCTATTGTTCTTTCTGTAAATGTTTACAGCCAGGTGGGAATTAACACTTCCACACCAACCTCTGTACTTGATATCAACGGAGATTTAAGAGTCCGGGATATTCCAGCAAGTACTTCTACTGAGGATATTTCTTTAGTAGCAGACACCTCAGGAGTAGTAAAAAAGAAAGTAAGTGAATATAAAGGAATTATGAGAGGCTATCTTTCAAATGATTTTACAGGAGGCGCAGCCACTAGCACCATTTATCAAATTACAGGTTTTACTGAAATAGACAACCCCAACAATGACTTTGATTCCAGTACATCAACCTTCACAGCTCCAGAAACCGGTTTGTATAGAATTATAATTACGGCAACTTTCAGCCATTTTGCTACAAATACAGGAAGCAATAATATAGTTATCGGATTCGTCGATAAAGCAACAGGAAAATGGATTATGAGATTTTCAGTTACAAAATCAGAACAAACTTTTACGGCAACCAATAAATCCGGTTATGCCCATACGTTTGAAGGAATTGTAAAGCTTGAAGCGGGTAAATCATACTATTATGGATTATCCAATGGACTAACACTCTATGCCAATCCAACTAATTCAACAGGACCGGGACTCGGAAGTTATTTTGAAGTGCAGCTGATCAAGAATCCATATTAGACATTTCATATTACTACTGACCATAATGGAATACTTTTGAAAAATTCAAAACTCAAATTCGATTAACAAAAAAATACAATGAAAAAATATATTATAGCTTTTGCAGCCGTTGTTCTATCTGTAAATGTTTACAGCCAGGTAGGAATTAAAACATTAGCCCCAACTTCTGAACTGGATGTGAACGGAGATTTAAGAGTTCGGGATATCCCGGAAAGTACGTCTACTGATGATATTTCTGTAGTAGCAGATGCCTCAGGGTTTCTAAAAAAGAAATTAAATGAAACCCAAGGAGTTATAAGAGGATATCTGTCTAGTAATTTCACAGCAGGGACAGCAGATGGAACCATTTATACAATTAACAACTGGACGGAAATTGATAATCCTAATAACGATTTTAACATCAATACAGGTATTTTTACAGCTCCGAAAACAGGATTATACAGAATCACCATTACAGGGACTTTCGGTCCATTATCTCCGGTATTTGGAACCAATAATGTAGTCATCGGATTTGTTGATAAACAAACCAATAGCTGGGTTATAAGATTTGGTATTCCTGACAATGCACTATCTTTTCTTGAGGTGTCGACTACAAATATTGCCGGCCATGCTCATAATTTTATAGGAGTGGTAACATTAGAAGCTGGTAAAGAATATTATTTTGGACTAACAGGAAACTCAACCTTACATGCCATACCCAGTGGGGCAACCGGATCAGGAATAGGAAGCTTCTTTGAAGTACAATTGATTAAGAATTAATCCACACCTAACACCAAACCAAACGCAATACATTCAGGGCTACTTCTCAATACAATGAGAAGTAGCTCTTATTAATTAACTCAATCACGCATAATAATATGAAAGGTACTCCTGAAACTAACGAAAGTATAATACAGCTTAAAAAGGAAATGGTGAAGCATTATGTATATTTAAAACTAACCATACTTTGTTTATATGGAATAATATTCCTTTTTTAGGAAACAAAAATTTTGCTTATTATTCTTTTTTCTCTCTTTTTCTTACAGGCTATATCTGGACAATTATCAGGAACAGATATAAA
>NZ_JALAHD010000047.1 GCF_022712095.1 Chryseobacterium sp.
CCTCCGAATACTTACCAGAATGTGCCGAAGAATTCAGCAAATAGCTTTTTAGTCATAATTGTTTGTTTTTAATAAAATCAAATATAAAGTTAAATTTTCACAAATTAAAAATAAAATTGTTGTAATTTTTTTTTATAAAAATTACAGTTATATTTGTTTATATCATAAATGATTATAATTATTTAAATTATCTATTTAGGCTTGATTATTGCTTGAAAATGTGAAATAGTATTAAAAATAGATATCTTTTCTATTTCAAAAATTAAAAGTCTATTCAATGAAAAAGTATCTGAGCGGGATTGCTTTATGTTTTATCTGGAATTTCTATTACACCCAAACCGCAAAGAAAACATTACCTTGTTATGATCTCACGCAAGTGATGAAAGTAGAACCTACTCCTCTTTATAAACCTCATTTGGATGCTTCAAAGAGTTTTAATGTAAAGATATTGAAGGATACTAAAACCGTACAGCGATATATAGATAAAGGGAAATTTCATAGTATTAAGAAAACAGGAAAAGGATATCATGTACAGAAATTGGATTATAGCAGACCTTATATGGTGTCTAAAGCAAAAATTACTTTAGAAAGAATGGGAGCCAGATTCAGTAAAGAAACAAAGGGAAGTACTTTTACCGTAACCTCTGTTACAAGAACACTGGATGACCAGTGCAGATTGAGACGTGTTAATTCTAATGCTTCGCTAGGGATTAGCTCTCATAATTACGGAAATTCATTTGATATTTCTTATGTAAGATTCAATAATACTCTTAAGAATAATCCTAAAATGGAGAAAGCATTGGAAAAGGTTCTGAAATATTATGCTGATGCCGGACGCATTTATTATATTAAAGAAAAACAGCAGAGCTGTTATCATATTACGGTAAGGAATTATTAATAAAGAGATGAAATATCAATATAAGGTCTTTTTTATTTCTTATAGGATTCATTTCTTTTTCCTTATTTTTGCACCCGAAAATCAGTATTAATTTTTAATAATTCATTTAAATGCTTTCGGTTCAAGGTTTAGGGTTACATCATTCGGGAAACTATCTGTTTCAAAATGTGAATTTTACCATTAAAAAGGATGATAAGGTAGGTTTAGTTGGTAAAAATGGAGCGGGAAAATCCACTTTATTGAAAATGCTTTCCGGAGAAATTTCGTTCTATGAAGGAAATGTAGTTCCTGAAGGGAATGTTACCATCGGTTTCTTAAAACAGGACCTTGACTTTGTGAAAGGGAGAACGGTATGGGACGAAACTATGCAGGCTTTTGAACAGATCAATGCATGGAAAACGGAATTGGAAGATGTTAATCACCAGCTTGCCACCAGAACAGATTACGAAAGTGATGCCTATACTGATTTAATCAACAAAATGACTGAACTCAATGATCTTTTAATGAACCATGATGCTTATAACCTTGAAGGTGACATGGAAAAAGTATTGTTTGGTTTAGGATTTAAAGCAGATGATTTTCAAAAAATAACCGATGAATTTTCGGGAGGATGGAGAATGAGAATTGAATTGGCAAAACTTCTTCTTCAGAAAAATGATATCATGCTGCTGGATGAGCCTACCAACCACCTGGATATGGAATCCATCATCTGGCTGGAAAACTTTTTGAAAGACTATCCGGGAGCTATTATTTTAGTAAGTCATGATAAACAGTTTATGACGGCTGTCTGCAATAGAACCTTTGATATCAATAATAGAAAGGTGGATGATTATAAAGCCAATTATTCCAAATATTTGGTGATGCGTGAAGAGCGCCGTGAAAAGCTGATTCAGGCTAAAAAGAATCAGGATGCGGAGATCAAGCAGATGGAAGATAATATCAATAAGTTCCGTGCAAGTGCTACCAAAGCTTCATTTGCACAGTCTCTTATTAAAAAGCTTGATAAAATTGACCGTATCGAAGTTGATAACGAAGATGTATCTAAATTTAATATTCGTTTCGTTCAGTCGGTTGTTCCAGGAAAAGTGATTTTTGAAGCAGAAAACCTTGGTAAAGCTTATGGTCATAAAAAAGTTTTCGATAATGTAGACTTTTTTGTACAGAGAGGTGATAGAATTGCACTTTTAGGACAGAACGGGCAGGGAAAAACAACCCTTGCTAAAATTCTCGCCGGAGAAATTAAAGATTATTCAGGAAGTTGGACTTTAGGCCATAATGTGAATATCGGATATTTTGCACAAAATCAGGAAGAAGTGCTTACTCCCAATAAAACAGTGTTAGAGGAAGCTGAAGATTCGGCAACGGAAGAAACCCGTCCAAGGGTAAGAGATTTATTAGGGTCTTTCCTGTTTCAGGGAGAAGCCGTTAATAAAAAAACAAAAGTACTTTCCGGAGGAGAAAGAAACCGTCTCGCACTTTGTAAACTGCTACTGCGTCCTTTCAATACGCTGATCATGGACGAACCTACCAATCACCTTGATATTCAGTCCAAGGAAATTATAAAGCTGGCTTTACAGAAGTTTGAAGGAACTTTGATCGTAATCTCTCACGACAGAGAATTTTTACAGGGTCTTTGTGATAAAATTTTTGAATTCCGTGATGGAAAGATGAAAGAATTTCTTGGAAATATTGATGAATATCTGGAGTACAGACAAAAAGAAAGCATCAGGGAAATTTCTATTGAAAAAGCAAAACTTCACAATGAAGAGGCTCAGAAACCGGAAGAGAAAAAAGAAACCCCTAAGCCTGCAGAGGAAAAGCTTCTTATTATAAGTAAGGAACAAAAGAATATTCAAAATAAAATCAAGAAAGTAGAAGAGAAAATTTCCGAGCTTGAAAATACCGTCCAGACTATGGAAGACTCTTTTGAAAAAGAAAATCCTACAGATGAAACTTTAGAATTATATAATAAAACTAAAGAAGATTTGGATTTGGCATTACAAGAATGGGAATATTTAGGTTCTCAATTAGAATAATTTTTTTATTTTTGAATCGTGAAGATAAAAAAAGACAAACAATTCAGAAGCTATGTTTCCAAACTTTTGTTTGGGATATACTTTATTGCTTTGTTTTCTCAGAGTTTTCACAATCATGATGCTGTAGACTATTTTAAGAGTTATAATCTTAAAAAAGCAGACCATAGTGCTTCAAAAAGTCTGAATACAGAAAAAGCCGGAGACTGTCTGGCCTGTCATTTCCTGGCAACCGGTAATTTTATAGTTCCTGAAGAATTTCATTTTAGTTTTGACAACTATGAACATGAAATTGAACAGACTATTGCCATTCAGGAAAGAATCTGGTCACAGACGAAATTTACCTTTCAGCTTCGGGGTCCTCCCGCTATTTCATAGTTTATCAATTTCTTATTGGCTGATCTCATGATCTTTCAGTACCATCTGTTGAATATGGATTCTCATATCGTATTGATGGTAAACAGATGTATTTCCGATAAGTGATTGTATGGTAATAATTTGATTATCAATCAAATTGTTTTATATATTTTACAATATACCATTTAAGGTACCCAATCTTTATTATTTACTATGAAATCAATATACAGCTTATTATTGATCCTTTGTGGGTTGATGATAACAAATGCTCAGAAAACTTTCACCGTAGAAGGATTCGTACAGGATTTTCACGATAAATCCATGCTGGATCATGCAGAAGTAAAAATAGGAAACTATACGACCGCAACTGATAAAAAAGGAAAGTTTTCATTTAATAAAATACCTGAAGGAACGTATGTTCTTGTAGCCACGCATCCTGCATGCAATGACTATACTGAAAATATAAAAGTTGACAAGGATGTTCATCTGACTATTATCCTGGAACATCACATTGAAGATATTGAAACGGTGACCATTCACGGAGGGCATAAAAAGAATGGTTCTTTGATTGTGAGAACTCTTGAAAAGTCAGATATAGAGCAGAATACTACAGATAATTTAGGGAACTTATTATCTAAAATTTCCGGTGTAACGGCTTTGAAAACCGGAAATAATATTTCAAAGCCTATCATCCACGGATTATATGGAAGTCGTATTGCTATTATGAATAATGGGGTAAGGCTAGCTGAACAGGAATGGGGTGTTGAACATGCTCCGAATGTGGATATTAACGGCTTTCAGCATATTGATGTGATTAAAGGAGCTTCTGCACTAAAATATGGAAGTGATGCCATTGGCGGAGTTGTCGTGATGGAACCTGAGATTTTTCCTAAAAAAGATACTCTTAAAGGTTCCGTGGGCCTTTCGGGAATTTCCAACGGAAGAGGTTTGGGATTGGATGTAGATGTAGCCAAAGTCTGGAAAAATGGCTGGGCGGTTAAATCCGGTGGAAGCATTAAGAAATTAGGAGATCAGCATACTCCTGATTATAATTTAATGAATACCGGAATGGATTTCTCTTCTTTTAATTTCACGGTTCAGAAAAATGAATTTGAAAAGGGAATTTCTTTTGATTATTACCTTACAAATCAGAATATAGGAATTTACAGAGGTTCACATGTAGGAAATAATGAGGATTTTTATAATGCCATGACGTTGAAAATTCCGGCTTATACAGGCAATTTCAGCTATGATATAGATAATCCACGCCAGGTTATTGAACACCATATTGCTAAAGTGTCTGCCTTTAAAAGGTTTGAAAATATTGGGAAAGTGTCTGCAACATACAGCTTCCAATATAATCACAGGCAGGAATATGATATCAGAAGAGGTGATTTAAGTGAAACTCCGGCATTAGACCTGCAATTAATGACTCATCAGTTGAATATCAATGATCTGTTGGAAAGAGAAAAATGGTCTCTGGAAACCGGAATTGATGCAAGTTTTCAGAATAATTATTCTGATCCGGCAACCAAAGCAAGGCGTCTGATACCTAATTATGATAAATATTCGGCAGGTGTTTATTCTATCTTTAAATACAAGATTTCTCATGATTTGAATGTGGAAGCGGGAGCACGATATGACTTTACCCGTTATGATGTGAGTAAATGGTATGATAAAAGTGATTGGGAGAACAGATATGCGGATTTGTATCCTGAATTTTATGTGAAAACTAATCAGAATAGAATTTTTACCCGTCCACAATTGAATTATAATAATATTTCCTTCAATGCCGGTTTAGAATATCGTCCAGGTGCAGATTTTAATCTTAAATTTAATTATGCAAAAGTAGGAAGAACACCTAATATAGCAGAGTTATTTTCCGACGGGCTGCACCATTCCGCTTCGGTGATCGAAATAGGAGATCTGGGATTGAAAAATGAGCAGGGGCATCAGTTTAACCTTGTAGCTGATACTAAACTGAATGTTCTGAAAGGATTGAATATTACTGTAAATCCGTATTTTTTTATCACTAAAAACTTCATCAATGAAGTTCCTACAGGAATACAGAATACGATCAGAGGTGTGTTCCCGGTTTGGCAATATCAGCAGATTGATGCCAAAATGTACGGAGTAGACGTGGATATCAATTTGAAATTAACGGATGATCTTACCTATGTGGGAAGAGGAAGCTATGTATACGGGCAGGATGATACGCATAATGAACCTTTGATTTTAATGATGCCGCCTAACTTTACGAATGCATTACGTTTCAATAAAAAAGACTGGAGTCATTTTTATTTCAATGTGGAGAACCAGACCTTCTTAAAACAAACGAGATTCCCGGTGTATAATGCGTCCATTACTATTTACGAAAATGGAGTGCCTACTGAGAAGACTGTGGATCTCAGTACCCCTCCGAAAGGATATTCACTCTGGAATATCCAAACGGGAATTAATATCAGCAAAAACCTTTCTGCCGGGCTTATCGTCCATAATCTTTTTGATGTTTCTTACAGAGACTATCTGAACAGAATGAGATTTTTTGCAGATGAAGCGGGAAGAAATTTTATACTGAATTTTAGATACAGATTCTAAAATTTAAAAACTAAAATCAAAACTTTAAAATTTTTAAAAATGTACAAATTATTTAATACTAAAAATATAATCAAATTATTAGCTGTTTTATTCATCACTTTTACTGTCGCCTCTTGCCAGAGAGACGATGCTGCTGCTGAAGACGATATTCCTCAGGAAGATCTTACCAATATTGTATTATTGGTAATGGAAAAAGATAAACCGGAAACAAAGACTCCTTATAATTATAGTATAGGAGCAGGAGGAGTTCCGACAATGATATTGGAGGATGGAAAAACCTATGAAGTAGAAGTACAGTTCCTCAATGGAAATGAGGATGCCACTCAGGAAATAAAAGATGCAAAAGATGAACACTTTTTAACGTTTAGTTTCCCTAATTCTGATATTACTTTATCGCGTACAGATGATGCTTCTTCCACTAGAAATATTGATGGTAATCGTGTGGGGTTAAAAACTACATGGGTAGTTAATAAGGCGATTCAGAATGCCTCTTCCCCAAGCCAGCTTATTCTTACCTTATATCATGAATCGGCGAGCACCTCAGAAGCTTCCGCACCTAATGGAAGTGGGGCGGTTTACGGAAGCCAGACCGGAGGTGAAACGGATGCTCAGGCTAATTATACTATTACCAATTAGGATATACTACACCTGAATAAAAAGGCTGTCTCAGTTTTGAGATAGCCTTTTTTATTTTTCACTCAATCTTCAATAAAAAAATTACATCAATAATTATAATACGACAAGTTTTGTCGTGTTGAGGATTTATTTTTGTATTAAACAGGAGAATATAATAGTAAGGATAATATGGGGCTGACAAAAAATAATAGAAGGATGGAAATAGAAATATTTTCATGCTAAATACTTTTCCCTAAAATAACGATTAAAAATAGGGGGATTTCTATTTAAAATCATTTTTATTTTTCAGGCATAATAAAATCTTCATCTTTAATTGTAATAGGATAAATTTTGGCACATGATAGATTTGGATTTACCGAACAAAAAATAATTTATAAACC
>NZ_JALAHD010000048.1 GCF_022712095.1 Chryseobacterium sp.
AAATTAGTAGGGTATTAATTTTAAATTTTAACATAAAAAAAAGAGAAATATTTCTATCCCTCTTTTTTGTTTTATAATTCTTTGATTTTTTTAATCTTATCCGATACTGCTAAACCATTCGGATTGCACCCGGGTTTTCCTTCAGGAACCTTAATATTTCTTTCCTTGTAAAACTTTTCCAAGAACTCATTTGTTTTCCCTGTCTGGGGATCGATAAAAGTCATAGGTTCCAATTTAAATATATGATTTTCACGAAAAGCACGTTCTACAAAATCAGAACAATAATAAGAGTCTTCGTTCAATATATAATTAAAATTATAAGGCTTACCAACCATCGATTCCGCCTTTTCTATTGCAGGAGAAATCGCTTTCCGATATTCCCGCTTTAATCGATAAACAATTACTCTTTGGCCTTCCTTTGCCTGTTCATTCATAAAGTCTTTAAGAACTTGTTTCTGGGAGCCTCCTTTCGGAGCTGCATGCAAAACAAAATACTGGCCTTTTTCTTTTTTGAGAATTCCGATATGATCAAATGAAATATTTTTTTCTTTCTGTGTTACATTATTAATAGCACCCGATAATCCTGAATCATTTGCTGTAACAAAAAGTAAATCTCCATTTTTCAAATTATCAGAAACAGAAGATACCCTACAGCCTTCTAAAAAACCGATAATAACAAATAATAATATTCTTAATAAAAGTTTATTTTTTAAAATTCTCTTCATAACATTGTATCCAATCCTCTGCGGTCATTTTTTTACTAAGTTCAGCTAATAATTCAAAAGGAATTTCATCGGCTTTTTTAAAACGGACACAAGATTTTCCCATATCAAGTTTTCTTTTTGAGTATTTAGGATATTCTTCAACAAACCAATCCAAAAGTTCCGGTTTAGCATATATCCCCATATGATAAAAAGCAATAAAATTCTTCTGAGAAGCAATATTAATAAAAGGTAAAGGTGTTCCCGGGGAACAATGATAACCGTCTGGATAAGTTTCCAACGGTACGGCCCAACCTACCATACCATAACTTACATTGCCTTTAAATCCTTTGGGAAGATTATCATTAACTGTATTAAATAATTTTCTGAAACTTTCCTGCCGTTCTTCAGGGATCTTTAAGATATAATCTTCTATCGATTCTGCGTAAATTTGCATTTATTTAGTTTTTAATTTTTCAAAATAACAAAATTTATAAGTAATTTAATTAAAATTCTGAATTTTATTATTGGAAAATTAAATCTTACTTTTGTGAGACAAATTTTTGAACAATGCCGAATATTTCAAACAGAGCTCAACACATGCCGCCGTCACCAGTGAGGAAGCTGGTTCCATTTGCTATTAAAGCTAAACAAAAAGGAATAAAAGTATATCACCTCAATATCGGACAACCTGATATTGAAACTCCTGAAACCGCACTCAATGCTTTAAAAAATATAGATTTAAAAGTATTGGAATATGCCCTTTCCGAAGGAAATATAGAATACAGAAAAGCACTTACAGATTATTATCATTCTTTAGATTTCACTGATTTAACCCCTGATAATTTCATTGTTACCAATGGAGGTTCTGAGGCATTGAACTTTGCTATCTCTACTTTATGTGATGAAGGTGATGAAGTAATCATCCCCGAACCTTATTATGCTAACTATAATGGATTCACAAGTACATTCAACGTGAATGTAGTAGCAGTTCCTTCCACTATAGATACAGGATTTGCATTACCTTCCATTGAAGAGTTTGAAAAAAAAATAACGGAGAAAACCCGTGCGATCATTATCTGTAACCCAGGAAATCCTACGGGATATCTTTATACACGTGAAGAACTTCAGCAGTTAGCTGATATCGCTTTGAAATATGATATCGTAATTATTTCGGATGAAGTATACAGAGAGTATGTGTATGACGGAAAGCAGCAGGTTTCCATGCTTGCCTTCCCTGAATTAAGCGAAAACTGTATTATTATCGATTCTGAATCCAAGCGCTATTCTATGTGTGGAGTAAGAATCGGATGTATGATCACCCGTTCCAAAAAGATCCATGATGCGGCTATGTTATTTGCTCAGGCAAGATTAAGCCCGGTTCTTTTAGGTCAAATCGCCGCAACAGCTGCACATCAAAATGACGGAGCTTACATAAGATCTGTAAGGGAAGAATATACTCACAGAAGAAATGTTCTTGTAGATTTGCTCAATGCAATTCCGGGCGTAATCTGTCCTAAACCTAAAGGTGCTTTCTATTGTGTGGCTGAATTACCGGTAGATGATACTGAAAAATTCGCTCAGTGGCTGCTGGAAAAATATTCCAACAACAACGAAACTATTATGGTGGCCCCTGCCGGAGGTTTCTACAGTGATCCTGAATTAGGTAAAAAACAAGTAAGAATTGCTTATGTTTTAAAAGAAGAAGATTTAAAAAGAAGCGTAGCCATTCTTGAAGATGCTCTGGAAAAATATAAACTGGAATTCAATATTTAAAATAATACGAATGTCAGCAATAAAAAACAATCTCTGGAAAATATTTTTTTCAACATTTTTATTGCTGATATTTTCTTCCTGTACATCAGAAGAAAAGAAAAACAGTAATCTTCCCGAAGAAATCGATTATATTATATTATCCAATGTCGGTGGGAAGTCTGGTAACTACAGAATCATAAAAATCAAAAAAGATTCTATCCATCTGGAAAAAGGGGCTGCTGCCAAACAAAACCATCAGGAAAAAGGGTTGGCTATTAGTCATGCTACATGGAAAAAGCTTGTTTCAACCGTAGATATAAAAAACTTAGATCTTATTGAAAGTTCCCCGAGCAAACAATCAGTAGACGGAATCGACGAAACTTTCCAGATCAAAACAACAAAAAAATCTCATGTATATGTAAATGCTTATAATGATTCTATCCATTATAAACAGTTACAAAATATGAAAACCGAACTTGAAAAAATTCTTCCTAAAGAATACAAATAAATCATGCAAGAAAATTTCTCTCTAAAACCTTTCAATACTTTTGGTGTAGAAGCAAAAGCAAAACAATTCATTGAAATCAATTCTGTTGAAGAACTTAAAAAAGTTCTTTCGGAATATTCAACCCAACCATTACTTTTTATCGGTGGCGGAAGCAATATTCTATTAACAAAAGATTTCGATGGTTTAGCTTTAAAGCTTAACTTAAAAGGAATCAGTGAGAAAAATCTGGATGAAAATCATGTATTAATAACTGCTCAGGCAGGTGAAAACTGGCATGAGTTTGTAATGTATTGTTTAAGAAAAAATTATGGTGGTCTTGAAAATCTTTCCCTGATTCCCGGAAATGTAGGAACTTCCCCTATGCAAAATATTGGAGCCTATGGAGTGGAAATAAAAGATATTTTTCACAGCTGTTCCGTACTAAACCTGAAAAGTTTAGAAGTGGAAAAATTTGATTTGGAAAAATGCAGATTCGGATATAGGGATTCTATTTTTAAGCAGGAAGGAAAGGGTAAGTATGTAATCCTTGATGTTACTTTCATACTTAGTCTTAAAGATCATATGATAAAAACGGAATATGGAGCTATTCAATCTGAGCTGGAAAAAACAGGAATAACCTCACCCACTATCCAGGATGTTTCTAATGCCGTTATCCATATCAGACAAAGTAAACTTCCTGATCCCAAACAAACCGGAAATGCAGGAAGCTTTTTTAAAAACCCTACCATTCCTTTGAATCAATTTGAAGATCTGCAGCTTAAATTCCCCAACATACAAGGCTATCGTAACGGAAATATAATAAAAGTTCCTGCCGGATGGCTGATAGAGCAATGCGGATGGAAAGGAAAGCAGATAGGAAATGTAGCTTCTCATGCACTACAATCCCTGGTAATTATCAATGCCACCGGAAATGCTACCGGAAAAGAAATCTTTGATTTCTCCACAGAGATTATTAACTCCGTGAAAGAAAAATTTGGTATAGAACTGGAAAGAGAGGTTAATATTATATAAGTTCATCATAAC
>NZ_JALAHD010000049.1 GCF_022712095.1 Chryseobacterium sp.
AACTTGTGTATTTATTGGCAAATTTTCATTATTTAATTTAAACAAAAAATCATTTTGGATAGATTTTAACTATTTTAAGAATATTTATTTTTAGTATTTTTGACCTCATGAATCTGTACGACCTCTTCGTAAAGCCCTATGAAAACTATACTACAATACAAATCATATTAGAAGTATCAGGTGCTTTTTTCGGCATATTAAGTGTATATTTTTCAGTTAAAAAAAACATATGGGTATACCCTACCGGAATTATTTCTACATTAATTTACGTTTACATACTTTTTAACTTTGGTTTATTAGGTGATTGTATGATCAATGTCTACTATACTTCGATGAGTATTTACGGCTGGATCTTATGGTCTAGGAATTCTGAAGACAAAGTTCATGTAGAGGTAAGCTGGGCTACAAAAAAGGAATGGTTCTTCGCCTCACTGCTTTTTTTTGTAAGTATAATTTTAGTAACGATTGTTTATTATTATAAGCCCTATATAGATAATCAATTTTCCATGGAAGACATTACTCTTGGATTATATCATCTGGATTGGGCCAATTGGCTGGATGTTCTTACTACTTCTATATTTCTTGTGGGAATGTGGATGATGGCCAAACAACGTATTGAAAACTGGATATTCTGGATTATAGGAGATTTTATTTGTATTCCTATGATGATTTTTAAGGGGCTAGGAATCACTTCGGTTCAATATTTGGTATTTACTATAATGGCTATCTTAGGGTACATCAATTGGAAAAAAAGTTATAAAGAAAAAAATAGAATATGATTATGAAAAACTTATTTAAAATAGCATTCAGTTTATTGGCTATGGCAAGCTTAGCATCTTGCTTTGCATATACTGATGGTTATAGCTCCGGATATGGAGATCCGTACTATAATAACGGATATTATTATGCTCCATCTAATTATTATGGAAATGGAGGATATTATGGAAACGATGGATATTACTACAGAAATGATATACGCTACTATTACGATAGCGGCGTTCCGTACTATTATTACGGAAGCGGTAGCAACAGAAAGAAGATATATGTAGAGAAAAGCTCCTCAACAAGACCTAATAACGGGATTAGCAATACCAACTCCCGTTACAGAAATAATAACAGTAATAGTTCCGGTAATTCTAACGGAGGATATAGAAACCCTACGAACAGTAATCAGAATAATCAGGGAGGAAATACTAATAATAATTATAGAAATAACACACCTTCTACTAATACTAATAGTAACAGCGGGTTCAGAAACACTACTCCTTCCACTAATAATAGTAATAATAACAGTAACAGTGGATTTAGGAACACCACGCCTTCCACCCCTTCCTCTTCTTCATCTAACAGAAGTACATCAGGAAGCTCTGGATTCAGAAGATAATAATGATTATAAATAAGAAAACGGACAGTTTACACTGTTCGTTTTTTGTTTTAAATATAGTAATTTTGCAAGTTCATTTTTTAGAAAAACAGTATGGAATTTTATAAATATCAAGGAACAGGAAACGACTTTGTAATGGTAGATAACCGTGATCTTCAGTTTCCAAAAAATAAAGACATTATTAAAAAACTTTGTGACAGACGTTTTGGTATAGGAGCAGATGGTCTGATCTTATTGGAAAATGATGACCACTATGATTTTAAAATGGTGTATTATAATTCTGATGGCAACGAAAGTACCATGTGTGGAAATGGAGGAAGATGTTTAGTGGCATTTGCTTTCTTCCTGGATATTTTCGAAAGCAGATGTTCTTTTATTGCTATCGATGGAGAACACCAGGCGGAAATACATAATGGTATTGTCAAACTTAAAATGATTGACGTCAAACAAATTTCCAATGATGGAGAAGATGCTGTTCTGGATACAGGTTCTCCTCATTATGTAAAATATGTGGAAGACCTTATTAATTACAATGTCTTCGCTGAAGGACATGGAATCAGAAATTCTGAAAATTATTTTCAACAAGGAATCAATGTGAATTTTGTAGAAAAAGTATCTGAAAATGAGATATTTGTAAGAACATATGAACGTGGTGTAGAAGATGAAACTTACAGTTGTGGAACAGGAGTTACAGCTTCAGCTTTAACTTTTTTAAAAAAGAATAATCTAATCTCTGTAAAAGTTAAAACTTTAGGAGGAGATCTTAAGGTATATGCTGAAAAGGATGAAGATTCATTCCATAATATTTGGCTTGAGGGTCCTGCAAAACAAGTTTTCAAAGGAAAAGTAGACCTTCATTAAGATAAAAACTTTTAATCAATTTAATAATGAAAAAAATAATTCTCATTATCGTGCTGCTTATTATTGCAGTAGCTGGTTTTTTTGGTTTAAGATTTTATAACAAATATTACGGAAATAATGTTGAGAAAGATGGTTATGTATTAATTCCACACGGGGCCAATCTTGCTCAAATAGTAGACTCCGTTCAGCCTTACGTTAAAAACAAAGAATTATTTGAAGCTGTTGCCAAGGATAAAAATCTGGATAAATATTTTAAACCGGGACGTTATCATTTCCAAAGCGGAACAGGAAATACTTCTCTTGTCAATATGATTAAAGCTGGTAACCAAACGGCAAATACTTTTCGTATCGGAGACTTTGGGGATGTATATCAAATGATAGGGAAAGTAGCAAAAAAAACAGAACTGGATTCTTTGAAATTTGTTAACGGGTTAAATACAATAGCTAGAGAAAAAGGGTATACTAATGCTGAAGATCTTAAAAAATATTTCTTCATTGATACATATAACTTTTTCTGGACTGTAACTCCTAAGGAATTTTTCAAAAAATTCGAAGATCAGTACTCCTCTTTTTGGAATGAAGAAAGAAAACAGAAAGAACAGCAATCCGGTTTAAACAGAGAACAGATTTATGCTTTAGCCTCAATTGTATATAAAGAATCCGGAGGTAAAAAAGATGAAATGAGAACAATCGCAGGATTATACCTGAATAGATATAAAAAGGGGATGAAATTACAGTCTGACCCTACGGTAATTTATGCTATCAATAAACAGACGAATTTTTCTCAGCCTATCAAAAGAGTATTATATAAACATCTTACGACTCCATCACCTTATAATACGTATGCAAATGCAGGAATTCCTCCCGGACCGATATGCATTGTAGATAAAAATTCGGTAGATGCAGTACTTGATGCTGAAAATAACAATTATATTTTTATGTGTGCTGATCCAGCAAGATTGGGTTATCATAAATTTACGGATAATGCTGCAGAACATGCTATTAATGCTAAGGCATATCAGGACTGGCTGAATTCAAAAAATATAAAATAATTAATTAATTTAACTTTAATTTAACAAATTAATAACTAACATTTAAAACTTAAAAACGACATATACATTTGTAGATCATAAACTAATCGTAATATTACAAGATTAAGCAATTTATTAATTTAATAATATTATAAATAATATGCTACGATTTTACACAAAAAAATCACCCTATGAATCAGACGGAAATCATTAACATTTTCACAAAAAAAACACTGGCTCTTACCTTTGTTCTTTCTGCTGCAGCTTTTGCTTTTGCACAGGAAAAAGTGAGTATTACAGGAACTGTAGTCAATAAAGATAACCAGCCTGTACCTTATGCATCAGTTACATTCAGTAACAAAGAAAACAAATTATTCAGCGATGCTTCACTTACAGATGAAAAAGGACAGTATAAACTCAATCTTACCCCCGGGAATTATGATATCAGCGTAGAAGCGATTGATTACAAAAAGAGCATAATCAACAAACAAATTACTTCTGCCGGAAATATCGGAGCTTTATCCATCGAGCCTGAAGCAAGTGCTACGAATATGAAAACGGGTGATATCCAGGGAGTGACCATTACCGTACAGGCTACCAAACCTTACAAGGTAGAATTAGATAAAAAAACATATGATCCTTCTCAGGATATCGTTAGTAAGGGAGGGAACCTTCAGGACGTTTTAACCAATGTGCCTTCTGTGTCGGTAGATACGGACGGGACCGTATCAATGAGAGGTAGTTCTAATGTAAAATTCCTCATCAACGGGAAACCTTCTGCCTTATTAGGGATTGACGACGGAGCCAACGCACTGCAAAGTATTCCAGCCGATCAGATTGAAAAAATAGAAGTAATTACTAACCCTTCTTCTAAATTTGAAGCAAGCGGAACAGCCGGTATCCTCAATATTATTCTCAAGAAAAATAATAAAGCCGGATTTAACGGAAGTGTTACGGGAACTTTAGGATACCTTCCACAAACTTTACTAAATACAAGTTTAAACTGGAGAAAGGGAAAATTCACATGGTTCTTGAATGGTGGAGGTAGTTACAGGGAATCTAAAAACACCAGTAGAAATGACTCATGGTTCAATAGTGGGACTACACAACAAACCAATAATGAATCGATAACCAAAAATAAAAATGATAGTTATAATGCTTCTGCAGGATTAACTTATGACATTACAGATAAAACATCAGTAAACGCATCCGGTACTGTAAGAACCTTTGACAGCCAAAGCAACGGAACAATTAATTATTATGATTATTTTACGGATAATACAAGCTCATCAAGACAAAGGTTAAGTACAGGTAATAATAATAATCTTGCTTTTCAAGGTGATTTTGGGTTAGATCATAAATTTGATGATAATGGGCAGAATATTTCATTGTCATTAAGCTTACAAAGAAACCGTACCAACAATGATACTGATATTAACGATACTAAGGATGGTATTTTCCAGCTTCAGGATTTTGTTAACCAGCGTACTGTCAATAAATCAGTTGTAGCAAAAGCTGATTACGAATTGCCTATTGGTGAAAGCTCCAGATTGGAAGCCGGGTACAGATTAGATGTTAATAGAAATGAATATGATAATATGGTTATGGAAAGTACTGTTTCCAATCCTACTTTAGGATATCTGGGCGATTACTCTTACAATGCCAATTATAAGGAAATGTTTAATGCTTTCTATCTTCAGTTTAAAAGCAAAATAGGACCATTAGGTTATCAGTTAGGATTGAGAGATGAAATATCTAAGGTGGATATAGATTATTTAAATCTAAGTGGCGGAGCAAAAAATACCACGAAAAATTATAATAACCTTTTTCCTAGTGTATTTTTAAGTTATGAAATATCAAAGGATAACCAGTTCTTAGTTAATTACTCTAGAAGAATTGACCGTCCACGATCTTTCTTCATGATTCCTAACCCTAGTTACAGCGATAACCAGAATATCTTTGATGGAAATATTGATTTGAATCCTTCTTATGTAGATTCATATGAATTCGGATACAGTATTTCTAAGAAAAACTTCACAATTAACCCAACTCTTTACTATAGACATTCTTCAGATGATGTAAAAATGTTAGTTTATAGTACTCAAACCACTCAGAACGGTGTTGACTTTACAACATTCCATACAAAACCTATTAATCTGGGTTCTGATGACCGTTATGGGTTAGATTTCAACTTTAACTGGGATGCTACAAAATGGTTAAAATTCTTAGGGAATATAGATTTATTTGGTTATAAAACAAAAGGTACTTATTTCGATCCTGAAACAATGACGGAACCCATGTCTTTTAACGGAAGTGGATTTTCTACCAGAACAAGACTTACTACCACTTTTAAAGTAGATAAAACATTTAGTTTTCAGATTCAAGGCTTCTATAGAGGAGGTCAGAAAACAGAGAGTCAAGATAGAAAAGATATGTATGCTATTAACTTTGGTGCATCAAAAACAATATGGAAAGGAGATGGGACTCTTAGTTTTAACATCCAGGATATTTTCAATACCAGAGCTATGAAATCCACTACTTATGGAACAGATTTCACTAGAAATTCTTACATGCAGTGGCAACCAAGACAATTCGCTATTTCTTTAACCTACAGATTTAAGCAGGGAGAAAAAATAGAGCAACCTAAAAAGAAAAAAGATATTAATTCTAATGCTGCAGGAGACGATCAGCAGGCTCCAATGTAAATATAAAAATAGATGAAAAAATCCCGAAATCTTTGATGATTTCGGGATTTTTTATTTTGTATCTGTTTTGTTTTTCTCAGCTTCATAAATCCTTTTTCTCAGGTCACTTGAAGAAAACCTATGGTCTCTTTTATTATAATAGATTTCAATACCTTTTTCCTCACAGTATTTTTTGCCGGTGAAATCTCTATCCATATAATCATCTCCGATTATTCTCACGTCAATGACAAAAGATTTAAGAATATCTTCTAAATCTTCTTCGGTATAATAAGGAACAATCTCGTCTACAGCATTCACCGCTTTTAACTGAATATATCTTTCTACAATGGTCTGCGTAGGTTTATTTTTATTAGGACGATCATGGGAAGGATCTATCTGCAATCCCACAATCAGATAATCACATACTGTTTTAGCTTCTTCCAGCATTTTGATATGCCCTGCATGAAGCAAATCAAATGATGAAAATGTAATCCCTATTCTTTCTGTTTTCATATTATAATTTTTAAAATTTCGCTGAAATAAAGGTTCTTTTAAAAGGATAAAATACCGGTGTTTCAGGAAAAGTGGTTTTTAGTTCTTTTTGATAATCGTTTTTAAACCCTTCTTTTAAGTCAGCTGGTAACTTCTCCATATAAGGAAGCATTGTAGTCGCAGAAATCCAGGTATATACAGCTTCTGCATTTTCCAGTATATGAGGGTATACTTTTTCAAAAACCAATATTTCTTTTCCCCCATTATTAAACAACAGTTTTGCATATTCCTCAATAGCCAGCACATTATGATCCCTCAGCCATGAATTAAGAGCTGTTTTATAGGGTTCTTTCTGTGCGACTCCCTTTAATAGCTGATGAACTATATAGTTATGATTGGAAGGGACCTGAACAGCTAACTGTCCTCCTTTATTGAGCATACTTATGATTCTTGGAAACAGTTCTTCATGGTTAGAGCACCACTGCAAAGCTGCATTGGAAATAATCAGATCAAAGGTGTCATTTACGTTTAACTGATCTTCTATATTTTTGTTTTGAAAAGATAATCTGCTTGTTTCAAAATGTTTTGCTTTCTCCAGCATTTCCGCAGAGGAATCTATACCCAGAATCTTTGAATCTTCCAGATAATCCAATACTTTAGAGGTAAGCTCTCCTGTACCACAACCTAAATCAATTACAGACAACCCTGTTTTTGATTCGACTAATGCAAGAAGATCAAAGAAGGGTGCTGAACGTTCATCTTTAAACTGATTATAAACTTCAGGATTCCATGCCATAATTAAAGAATTAACTTCGTGAAGTTACATATTTTTGCCATTCCCAGGAGGTCTTCAAAGCATCTTCCAAAGAGGTTTCGGATTTCCACCCAAGCTCTTTTTCTGCTTTATCAGCATTAGCATAAGCTACCGTAATATCTCCTTCTCTCCTATCACAGATCTGATAGGGAACGTTAATCCCTGTCGCTGCCTCAAAAGCCTTTACAACATCCAAAACGGAAGATCCTTTTCCTGTTCCCAGATTATATACATCTATTACCGTTTGATCAGACGGGTTATTCATTAAACTTTTTAATGCTGCAACATGAGCTTTTGCTAAATCAACAACATAGATATAATCACGTACAGCAGTTCCGTCTTCTGTAGGATAATCATCCCCCCAGATACTTAATCTTTCTCTGATTCCTGCCGCAGTCTGTACAACATAAGGAACCAAATTATTAGGAATACCTATAGGAAGCTCCCCAATTTTTGCAGACGGATGGGCTCCAATAGGATTAAAATATCGTAACAAAGAAATTTTCTTTTGATAGCCAATAGCAAAATCCCTTAAGATTTCTTCCCCCATTTGTTTCGTTTTTCCATATACACTTTCCGGAGTTTTTAAGGGAGTATTCTCATCGATAGGCATTGTATCTGCCTGTCCGTATACTGTACAGGATGAACTGAAAATGAAATTGGTGATACCTCTCTTTTTGAACTCCTGAAGAATATTAATCAAAGAAAACAAATTATTCTCATAATAATCTATGGGTTTTTCCTGACTCTCTCCTACCGCTTTATAAGCCGCAAAATTAATACATCCGTCAATTGGATGGGCTTCAAAAACCTGTTCAAGAAGTTCTTTTCTCTTTAAATCAAAGGGATAAAAAACAGGTTTCTTACCCGTAATTTCTTCTATATTTTTTAAAATAAATTTTTCTGAATTAGACAGATCATCCACAATAACCACTTCAAAGTTATTATTTAAAAGTTCCACAACAGTGTGAGAACCAATGTATCCGAGCCCGCCTGTAACAAGTATCGCCATTTTGTGTAATAATTTTATTCTTCTTGCTTTCCTATTTCTTCTATTTCACTATAATTTACTTCAGCCTTGTATCTGTTTATAATTATTAGAAACACTGTAAAGAAAACCAAATATTTAAGGGAAGGAGCATCTGTTATTCGCTCAATCTCCCGGTTTAAAAAACTTATTATAGCTAAATAAACCGTAAAAAGTATAAATAATGATATACTAAGATTTAGAAATAAGACCGCTTTATCATATTTTTCAACCAGATTAATAAATGCGAATGCATTTAAAATAATTGCGCCCCCCACAAAGAGTAAAGTAAAAATATTAAAGTTTTTAAACAATGCAAAAATTAGCATTGCAGAGAAAATAAAAAGCATAAGACTAACTGTAACAGCTAGGTAGTAAACAATCTTTTTTCTAAATACTCTTCTTCGGTAGCTCATTTATTTATCCATAAACTCCAGTACAGCATCCGTGATATACTTCAACTGTTCTTCATCCAATTCGGTATGCATTGGAAGAGAAATCACCTGATCCAGCAGTTTATCCGTATTCACAAAGTCTGAAGCATTACTTTCCTGAAAATAAGCTTTCTGTTTTCTTAAAGCTACAGGATAATAGATCATCGCCGGAATTTCTTTCTCATTTAAGAACTGTTGCAGTTCATTACGCTTTCCATTCAGAATTCTTAACGTATACTGATGGAATACATGAGTAGAGTTTTTAGCTCTCTGAGGAACAAGAATATCAGCATGCCCTGTAAAAGCTTCATCATAAAAATCAGCTGCTTTGCTTCTTGCCTCATTATAAGAATCCAGATGAGGAAGTTTTTTTCTCAGTACAGCAGCCTGTACACTATCCAAACGGGAATTCACTCCTACTTCATCATGATAATATCTTTCATACATCCCATGGTTTACAATTCCTCTTAAGCGGTGAGCCAGTGCATCATCTTGAGTAAAAATAGCTCCACCGTCTCCATAACAGCCTAGATTTTTAGACGGAAAGAAAGATGTGGTGCCAATTGTCCCCATTGTACCTGCTTTTTTTACAGTTCCATCAGAAAATGTATATTCAGAACCTATAGCCTGTGCATTATCTTCAATTACATATAGATTATGCTCTTTAGCTATTTTAAGGATTTCCTCCATATTAGCACATTGTCCGAAAAGGTGAACAGGAATAATCGCTTTTGTTTTAGATGTAATGGCCTTTTTAATCTGCTCTGGGGAAATGGTAAAAGTATCATAATCAACATCCACCAGTACAGATTTCAGTTTTAACAAATGAATAACTTCTACTGTAGCCGCAAAAGTAAAATCCGCAGTAATAACCTCATCTCCTTCCTGAAGATCCAGAGCCATTAATGCAATTTGTAAGGCATCTGTTCCGTTAGCACAAGGAATAACATGGCTTACGTCCAAATAAGATTCCAATTCATTCTGGAAAGACTTTACTTCAGGTCCGTTAACAAAAGCAGCTGAATCCAGTACATTTAAAACTGCATTATCAACATCATTCTTTATTTTGTAATACTGACTTTGCAAGTCAACCATCTGAATTTTTTTCATAAAAAAATATTTCTGTAAAAATAAGGATTTTAAAGTCCCTCTAAAAATTTTATTGGCTTTGTTTTTATGTTTATCAATACATTCTGTATGAGAAACAGTAAATTTATAGGGTTAAAAATTATGTTCATAGCCCTTAGTCTTTTCGTCATTGAATATCTTCAAACAACACAATTAAGCTGAATTTCTACTGGCATTGATATTTCCAAACAGTGAACGAATTACCAGTTTTTCATAAGCTTCCCTGTCTCCTTCTCCTTTCTGAATTTTCATCAATGCATATTGCTGGATACTCAACAGCGGTAAAACAATCTTTTCTCGGACTTTCACTGATTTTCTGGAAAGTGGATCTTCTTCCTGCAATACTTTAAATCCTGTAAGCTCAAGCATTATATCTTTTGAAAGGGTATATTCATCAAAAAGAACATTCCAGAAAGCTCCGAACTTAGGGTTGTTTTTGATATAATAGGTCAAAGGAAAATAAGATTTGTTCATACTCATCATTGAATTTAACACCAATGTTTTAAAGAAATCAGATCCTTTATAAAGCTCTTTCACCTCTTCAAACCTTCCCTGTTTTTTCATTTCATTCATCGCAAAACCAAAACCAAAGAATCCCGGAACATTCTGTTTCAGCTGAGACCATGATCCCACAAAAGGAATAGCTCTAAGATCCTCAAATTTAAGTTCATCTCCGTTTCCTCTTTTGGACGGACGGCTTCCTATATTTGTTTTTCCATAATATTCAAGAGTACTCATTTCCTGAAGGTAAGCGACAAACATAGGATGTGCTTTCAGATCAGAATATTTTTTGTAACTGGTATCTGCCAATTCTATAATCAAAGCCCTTTCTTTTTCAGTCAGATCTTTTTTAGAATTCTTAAAAACATCATTTTCCACTCCGGCTGTCAGCAACTGTTCAAAGTTATATTTAGCCTGCTCTTTATTTCCGAAAATACTCGTAATCGTTTGTCCCTGAATAGTCAGTTCTATTTTATTATTGGCAATTGTTTTTCCCTGTGAGGCATAGAAATCGTGAGTTTTACCTCCACCTCTTGCCGGCGGACCTCCTCTTCCGTCGAAGAAAACTACTTTTATTCCGTTTTGTTCAGATATTCGGGTTAGAACTTCTTTAGCTTTGTAGATTTCCCAGTTGGCTTTTAAATAACCTCCATCTTTTGTTCCGTCAGAGAACCCCAACATAATCGTCTGTTGGTTTCCTCTTCTTTCAAGATGGTTTTTATAAACAGGATTCCGATACAATTCCATCATTACACTTTCTGCTTTATCAAGCCCCTCCATTGTTTCAAAAAGAGGAACAATATCCACTTGAATATCTTCATCCCTATATCCGGAAATCTTAAAAAATGCATAGACATTCATCACATCTTTTATTGCATCAGAATTGGATATAATATAACGATTCATTCCACGGTATCCGTTTAATTGCTGGATCTCTTTTACCTGGACAACTGTTTTTAGAGTATCCTGAACGATATCTTCAAAATCACCGGAATTCACCATTTCAGATTTTTCTATAAGTTGGCTGAACTTTTGATTAAAGTCTGCATCCGGGTTTCCAAAAACCTTAGCGTATACCTCATCAATTACTTTTTGATGAATCCTGCTGTCCTGGCGGATATCCAAGGTGGCAAAATGAGTTCCGAAAATCTTTACCCGATCTCTGAAATTAACTAAAAGATCCAGAAACAAAGAATTATGTTCATCAACCAGTATTTTTTCAGCTTCATCTATTCTTTTAATAATATTTTCAGCCGTTATTTTTTCATTTTTAAAGATTGCATTATACAATTCATCACTTAATACAGTTAAAACTTCTGATACTCCACGAAAGCTTAGTCGTCTTCTGATATATTTCAAATGACTGTAATAGGATTTTAGGATGGCTGAACGAAGCTCTTCAGCTACTCTTCTGGTAACATCTGCCGTTACAAAAGGATTTCCATCTCGGTCTCCTCCAGGCCAAAACCCCAGCTGAATAAGATCTTCATGAATATGAGGATGTCCGTTTTCAAAAGTTTTTTTGATTTTAGTAAATAATTCCCCGATCGTATCATAATACACATACCTCAGATAATAAATAATGCTTAGTGCTTCATCAATAGGAGTTGGCTTTTCTTTATTTACAAAAGGCGTTTTTCCCAACTGCTGAAGTAATACGTCTATATTGGTAATGGAATCAGTAGTAATCGCATTCCTCAGATCATGAATAATACGCTGAACTGAGCTCGGATAAAACTGAGTCGGGTGAGCTGTAAAGACTATCTTCACTGTAAAATCTCTCAGTTTTTCTCTCACTTTTTCCAATTTGTGATCCTGAAGAGAGCGTTCAAAAAGGTTCGTTACCGTTCCGCTGTCACTTTCCGAATGTAAGCTTGGAAAAGCTGCATCTTCTATACTATCGAAAAGTACAACCTGTCTTTCAATATACTGAATAATTTTAAACAGCAGTTCCAGTTTTTGTTCTTCCGTCTGAAGATCTGTATGATTTTGAAAGAATTCTTCTACAATATCTTCCGGTGTTTTTCCTTTATCATAGCCTATTCTGCTTTCTTCATATAAAAACGGAAGAAGCATTCCGATATTAGTCATTTTATCATAAGGCAGGCTCATAAATAATGAATTATAGATCTGGAATTTATTTTCCACAATCTGCCTGAATTTTTCTGCGCGTTGGTCATGTATCATATAACAAATTTAATGGATTTTGTTTGCATTTTTCACATTTTAAAATAATTAATTGCTAATTTCTCTATGAAATCTTCAGATTATTATTTAGCTTTGATTACTTGCAAAAAAACTAAGACGATTCATATAATTAAAATCCTATTCCATGAAATCACAATATCCGACTTACGATTTTGTCTGTTTTTCCGATCTAGCATTTGAGTTTCAAACATCTGATTCTAAAGAAGTTGAAGTAAAAATAAAAAGAAAACTTATTCTTTATAACCTTGGAACTTATGATCAAAAAAGAGTGGACTATATAAGAAATTTTAAAAATGATTTATATCAGGAAATCTCAAAGTCTAAGGAGTCCAAGTATTTTGAGACTGCCAGTAAGGTCTCTGATTACGATGAGTATTCCGATTTTAACTTCGATAAAATGATCAATGATTACCGTAAAAAATACTCAAAAATAAAACCAAGTGATTTATACGACATGGTAAATTATGCTATATATCTTTATAATTTGAAATAAAATCTCACATCAATTTTAAAGTTTCCTTAACTTAATTTTCATGACGTATTCCGTACATTTGAATTATCAAAAACGTAAAAAACAATGCTTAATTTTGAATTAAAAAATCCAACAAAAATACTTTTTGGGAAAGGTGAAATTGCTAAAATTTCTAATGAAATTCCCAAAGATGCTAAAATCCTAATGATCTACGGAGGAGGAAGCATCAAAAATAACGGAGTATACGATCAGGTAAAAGAAGCATTAAAAGATCATCAGCTTTATGAATTCGGTGGCGTTCCTGCCAACCCTGAATATGAAGTGCTTGTTACTGCATTAGATTTTATCAAAGAAAATAATATAAACTTCCTTTTAGCCGTAGGTGGAGGATCTGTAATCGACGGTACAAAATTTCTTTCTGCTGCAGCCAACTATAAGGGCCAGCCATGGGAAATCCTTAGAAATCAGTTAAGAACTTTCGAAGGTGAAGGAATGCCTTTTGGGAGTGTTCTTACTTTACCGGCAACAGGTTCGGAAATGAATTCGGGATATGTTATTTCAAGAAGAGAAACCAACGAAAAGCTATCTTCAGGAGGTCCCGGTCTATTTCCGCAATTCTCCGTATTAGACCCTGAAGTAGTAAAAAGTATTCCTAAAAATCAGATTGTTAATGGTATTACAGATGCTTACACTCATGTTCTTGAACAATATATGACCGCTCCTTCTTCTGCTGATTTACAGGAAAGAATTGCTGAAAGTATTCTGATCAGCCTACAGGAAACAGCCCCCAAAGTTTTAGCAGACGATTTTAATTATGATGCAGCAGGAAACTTCATGTGGTGCTGCACCATGGCTCTTAACGGACTTATTCAGAAAGGAGTTATTACAGATTGGGCCGTTCATGCTATGGGACATGAATTAACAGCTTATTTCGGAATAGATCACGCCAGAACGTTGGCAATCATTGCTCCGTCCCATTACCGCTATAATTTTGAAGCAAAAAAAGGCAAATTAGCTCAATATGCCGAAAGAGTATGGAATATCAAAGACGGCAGTATTGAAGAAAAAGCTGAGTTAGGAATTAAGAAACTGGAAGAATTTTTCCATAGTTTACATATTCAAACCAGACTTTCCGAATACACAGAAGATTATAAAGGTACGGCTGAAAGGGTTGAAAAAGCTTTTACCGAAAGAAATTGGTTAGGTTTAGGAGAATATAAAAAGCTTACTCCTCAGGATGCCTATAAAATTGTAGAAATGAGCTACTAAAAATAAAAAACGATTCTTTTAGGAATCGTTTTTTATTTTTTAATCAAATCATATTCACCAAATAAACTCTACTTATAAATCTAATTTTTTATATTTTAGTTATTAGAAACATAACGAATGGATATCGCCCAACTTTGGATCACCCAAAAGCCCATAGATAAATTTCTTTCAACCATAGTAGATGAATATTTTTATCTGGATACGACGCTAGAAGAGCTAAAATTGGTCGGTGAAGAATATATGTTCCCTTTTCCCAGGATAACTTTCGGATATTTTTTCAATCATCCTTTTCTTGTTACCAACCATACACAAAATCAGGAATTATCAAAAGATATGATTATTTCAAGAATTTCTACAGACCACATCACAGTACGTCCTCAAAGCGAAAAAATAAAAATACTTGGAGCCCACGTACAGCCATATTGTCTGGCTTATTATACAAATGAACCTATTCATCAATTGCCTTGGTTAATCAACACCCAAGATTTATTTAATATGAATGCTATTTCCTTTAAAAATAAAATCAACACTATTTCTGATCCTGCACAAATGTTTGAAGAGATAGAAAATATTTTTTTAGAAAATATATTGATACGGGATTTATCCCTAATAACCCAACTTGTACGAACCATCCATCAACACCAAGGACAGATTCAGATTAAAGATCTTGCCATACAATTTCAGGTTTCAGAAAGAACTATAAGGTCTCATTTCAATAAACATATCGGGTGCTCGCCAAAAGAATATATCCGTTTGGTAAAAATAAGACAGATTGCTTTTCAGATGAAGCATTCCAACGATTCTCTATCCAATATCACTTACGAAAATGAGTATTTTGATCAGTCGCATTTCATTCATGAGATAAAAAATATTACAGGAAAATCACCTGGTGAATTAAAAAAAGAAATTCACAGCTTCCGTTTTTTACAATTTTAAGATTTTCTTTTAAATGACCTTTGTTGAAATAAAATTAAAAACAACAAAGTATGGAACGTAAAGGTATTATCAGAATTCACATTATAGCAAGCATCATCTCTTTTTCAACCATCCTTATTTTCTTCAGTATGTCATTATTTGCAGAAATAAATGGGAATGAAGGTTTAATCAAAAATGTAAAAAGAAATATATTAGTAGGTTTACCACTAATGATTATTACAATGCCCGCATTAGCTATTACAGGAAAGAAATTGGCCGGAAAATCACAGAATATCTTAATACTCATCAAGCAAAAGCGGATGAAATTCATATTGGCAAATGGAATTCTTCTTATATTATTAGCCGGTTTTCTTTACTACTATTCTCATTATATTGCACTCAATACAACTTTCCTTATATTTCAGTTATTAGAGTTCTTCTGTGGGCTGGCCAATCTTACCATGATTGGAATGAATATTAAAGACGGGATCCAATTATCCCATAAGAGAGAGTAGGTTAATTTCCAATCACTACCCGGATTATAAACAACTGATTATTCAACTGAACCATGTTTAAAAAAGCATAACATTACAAATTATCCATTATAGATAATAAATAACCTTCCAATTCATTATTAATATTTCAAATTTATTTATATTTTAGCATATTCTTAAATTTGTGAAAATGAAAAAACAACTACTTTTATTTGCCTTTTCTGCATTGGCACTTACTTCTTGCGAGGATGATGATATTGAGGCTTATGAGCTGGACATGATGAAAGGAGATTGGAAGACGAGCAAAATAGAAATTATCTCAGGAAAAGACGATAAAACTGTAATTTTCTCTGAAACACCGTCAGGCTGCAGCGTAAAAGACAATACCCAATTCAGAACGGATTATTATACTTCTTATACAAGCTATTCAGGAACAGGTGCAGATTGCCAACCTAATCAGACTGTTGAAGGCACTTATACTTATGATCCCGACACGAAGGATATGACCATTACTTATAATGATGGAAGCGCTCTCCAATACAGGGTGGTGATTCTTACCAACTCTGAGCTTAAGCTTATGCAGCTAGCTGGAAATATAGATGTAGACGGTGATCAGATTGTAGACAATAATTATATCACCTATAAAAGATAAAAAATTCTCCCGAAAATTCGGGAGTTTTTTATGAACATATTCTAATTTAAATTCTATTAAACAATGAAGAAGGTATTATCCGTATTTTTACTATTGAGTTTTGTTATTTTCTTTTCACAGGAAAAGAAGCCCATGTTCTGGCAGGACATTCAGAATTTCAAAAAACAGGATCAGGAAACTCCTCCTCCCGCCAATGCTATTCTTTTAATCGGAAGTTCATCTTTTACCAAGTGGACTGATGTATCCGATTATTTCCCGGATAAAACAATTATTAACAGAGGTTTCGGAGGATCACGATTAACAGATCTTAATTATTATGCCAATGATCTCCTAAATCCTTATCAGCCCAAACAAATTATCATTTACTGCGGAGAAAATGATTTTGCGGATAATGATAAACTTAAAGCTAAGGAAGTGGTAAACCGATATAAAACTTTCTATAAAAAGGTTCGTGAAAAATTTCCCAATATAGAAGTGGATTATATTTCCATCAAATATTCTCCAAGCAGAGAAAAGCTTTGGCCTCAAATGAAAAAAGCGAATAAGATGATCGCCTGCTTTATGAAGAAAGAGAAAAATGCCGAATATATTGATATCACTAAAATAATGGAGAATTCGGAAGGAAATGTAAGAAAAGACCTTTTTGTAGAAGATATGCTCCATATGACTCCTGAAGGATACAGATTATGGACCTCTGTCATGAACCCTTATATGAAATAATAATAAAGCGGGCTAAAGCCTGCTTTTATTTTTTTACTGATTATAAAATATTCAATTTTTAGAGAGTATAGCTTCATTCAATTAT
>NZ_JALAHD010000050.1 GCF_022712095.1 Chryseobacterium sp.
GACTTAAAATTCCCCAATGAATTTTTATATCATTAAATTTAAATGGATTTCCAAATTCATTTCCATTAGATATTTGGAAACTCATTAGCCCGATAGGGATAAAGAAGTTGAATCCCAGGCCTACACTGTACAGTTTTGGTTTTACATTGAGAGCCTTATTGTTAAGCTGTCCGTATTGTCCAAAGAGGTCAAAAAATGCCTGGCTTCCTATGAGATACCGGTATTCCAAACTACCATAATAATAAAAGTCGGCTGCAAGGGAATTTTCATTAAACCCCCGCATGGAATTCCAGCCTCCGAATCGGTATAATTCGTTGGCTGAAAAATCAATCTTAGAATCCATCATTGCGCCCTCTGCTTTAATATTGAGAAAATGGTTTCCTGATATATGATAATTATGTTCCCCAAAGAAATAGAATTGGTTTTGATTGGCCTTAATGTTATCAGCGGTATAGGTTGCTGTCAGGAAATCATATCCTGCATTGATTTTTGTTTTATAAAGAAAAAGATCAATATCTGTAGGCTCGGTCATTTCGTACCATATACCTATCCCTTTTTTATTATAGTCTTTTCCTTCGATATATAAAGTATCAATGATACTGGAAGTTTCAAAAGTACCTCTGAAACCTATTTTCTGTCGGTTATTAATATGGTAATAGAGAGAAGGCTGCAATTTTACATTGGCATATGTAGAATCCTGTCTGAAAATATTAATTTTCATATTTAGACCGACATTAGATTTGAATAAATAAGGAATATCTGTTCCAAGATCAAAAGTTTGCCCTTTGTCCGGATTTCTCTGCCAATATATATTGATGGTTTCAAAACCATTGAACATATTTTTAAAATTTACATTTAAAGTTCCGTTCAACGTAAATTTATCGGTTTTATCATTTCCAAAACCAATTACGCCGTCGAAAGTATTGGTTTTCTTTTTTTCAAGAAAAAGATAGATTTGTGTAGAGTCTTTAGTGAATAGAGTTTGTGGTGGACGTTCTAAGCTTACAAAAGGATGGCTCTGAAAATTTTTATTAATAGCTATAAGGTTTTTGTCATCGTACGTTTTCCCCTTAAATTCCTTTTCTAGATTTTTGATAAACCGTTTGGGAACGTTACTATATCCTTTTACAACAAATCCATTAATAGCTCTTTTGTCATTTTTATTAATTTCCAGTTCTACAATCGGATATCCGTTTTTCTGTCCCTTATATTTAGATTTAAGTCTGCTGAAAGAATACCCTTCATCAATATAAACTTTATTGATACTTTTTTTAGTAGAATCTAAATTTTTAGTAAAAAAATCTTTTTTAGTTTTTAATTTTAGGGCCAGAGAATCTGATAGGTCTACATAGGTTTCGTTATAGTTTTTTCCTTTATCATAGAAGATCTCCGTACTGTCCCCTTTTATTTTGACTTCCTTTAACTGTGTAAAGAAATAATTGTTTTGAGCAAGAGAATCCAGAAACTTTACTGCAGAAATGGAATCTTTTACTTTTTTCTTTGTATGAGTTTCCGAATCAATAAGCCAATACTGCTTTTTCTGCGCTTGTGTAAAAACGCAAAACAGGACAAAGAATATTTTCAAAAACAGTTTCAAATTCCTTTATAACTTAAAGCTAATCCAGTTTATTATATTTTTTCATTAAATTTTCATAGATATTCTGAGGAAGAATCCATTTCAGAGGAACTCCTATCTTCTGTCCGAATTTACCAAAATAATAATGAGCTTTCCATTTCTTTTTATTCAGAAGTTGCTCTATGTATTCTGCTACTTCCAGCGGCTCTGTTCCATCATCCACATGGCTGTTCATTAAAGTATACACCTTATTAAAGATTTGCTGATAAGGTTCAGATACTTTGGTTCTTACCCTGTTTTCTGCGATATTGGTTTTAATATCTCCTAAATGAAGGGAGCATACATCAATATTCCATGCGTAAACTTCGTACCGCATAGCCTCAGTTACTTTATCTAAAGCTGATTTTGATGCGGAATAAAATCCTCTGAAAGGAAGTCCCATTTCGCTGCCTATACTTGAAATATTAATAATTTTTCCGAATTTATTCTCACGCATTTTAGGCATTACGGCACTCATTGTCTGAACTGAACCTACAAGATTAAGGTTGAATAATTTGAGAATATCTTCTTTTGAAGAATCTTCTACGGCTCCCACCATTCCCATTCCTGCGTTATTAATAAGAATGTCAATTCTTGTTTCAGTTTTTAAAACTTCTGCAACGGCATTCTGAACGGCTTCATTTTCTGTAATATCTGTAGGGATAGACTTGAAGTATTGACTTTCGATATGTTTTCTGCTTAACCCATAGACTTTATGTCCTTTTTTTCCGAAGTATTCAGCCAAAACAAAACCTATTCCTGATGAAGTTCCTGTAATGATTATGGTCATTTAATTAATATGATTTTAGCTTATTTATGATCGGGAACTATTTCTTATTCTAACTATTTATTAATGAAAGAATAGCTTTCAGCCGAATGTTCCCATATTTTCAGCAAATGTAAAAAAAGTAAAATGAAGTCTGTTAATTTATTTAAGCTTAACAAGATTACATGTAAATCATTAATAAATGATAATCAATAAAATAAAATTATTTTAAAATTTCTATAAATAATATATGTTTCTTTCGTTAATATTTATTAATTAAAACGTAAAGTAGTGTTAATGTCTTTATGTGGTGTATATTTTACTTTTACGTCCAAAATAAACTATGAATGTAATTAAAACTATTTCGATGAACTGTCTGGCCAGGCAGGGTTTTTTAATTGGGGCTGTATCTATGTCGCCAGTAATGTTGTCTCAAAAGAAAGATACTCTTAAGGAAAAGATGATAGATGAAGTGTTGGTGGTAGGGTATGGAACTCAGAAAAAGAGTAAAATATCCGGAGCCGTTTCTAAAGCGCTGTTAGATAATGTAAATTCCAGATCTTTATCAGGAGTCGGAGAGGTACTTCAGGGAAAGACTCCCGGTGTGACGGTCGTAAATGAAGGAGGAGACCCTAATGGCTCTCCCAAAGTTAATATCCGAGGCTTAGGTGGGGTTAACGGGGAAATTCCCCTGTATGTTATAGATGGAGTTGTTTTTAATGGGGTCCCGTCCATCAATCCTAGTGATATTCAGGATATATCCGTGCTTAAAGATGCTTCGGCAGCCATTTATGGAGCACGGGCATCCGGAGGGGTTATTTTGATTACGACCAAGAAGGGGAAAAAGGGAAATCTTACAGTAGATTTTGATGTTAAATATGGTATTAACCAGGCATGGAAATTAAAAGAATCACTGAATGCTGCTGAATTTCAGAATGTAATGCGTACAGCTTATGACAATGCGGGAAAACTTAGCAGTTTACCATTGGCTTTTAATGCAGAACTATATCCGGACGGAGGAGTAACCAGAACAGACTGGATGAAAGAAATTTTTAGAACCGGAACACTTCAGGAGTATAATATTAACCTGAGCGGAGGTAATGAAAAATCTAATTTTTTTGTAGGGATGAACCACAGAAATTTAGAGGGAATTCTTCTCAATACTCAGGCAAAAAGGTATAATTTCAGAGTTAACTCTGAACATAAAGTAAAAGACTGGCTAACTATCGGGGAAAATATGTACTATAATTATTCTGATGGGAATACGGCCAATACACAAGATGGATATACCGGAGCAATATTGGCAGCACTATATTATCCGCCTAATGTACCTGTGTATACTTCGACAGGCGCATATTCGGGGCTTCCTATTGAAGTAGCGGGAGGATACGGTGATGTGATTAACCCTGTTGCTTATCTCCAAAGGATTAGTATAAAAAATCCCACTCATGAGATTTTAATTAATCCTTATGCAGAAATTACTTTAGCGAAAAATCTGAAATTTCGTTCTAATTTTTCCCAGACCTTTAAACTGGGAAACATAAAAAACTTCACTTACCGGGTTCTGGAAATCGGAAAAATTTTTGATACAAATAGTTTAGAATATCAGTCTAATAATTCATCTACCTCTTTGGCTGAGCAGCTTCTTACTTATAAAACTACATTTGGTAAGCATAATTTTGATTTCTTGGCAGGTTTTACTTTTCAGAAAACAGTAGATGAGGGATTTGCGGCTAAAGCTTATAATTTTAAAAATGAAATGGAAATTTTCCAGTATCTGCAAAATGCATCAGATGCTAATAAAGATGTTTCCAGTTACAGGTATCAGCAGTCTTTAGTATCATATCTTGCCAGAGTAAATTATGATTATGCAGGGAAATATATTGTGAGTTTGTTAGGACGAAGGGACGGTTCCTCACTGGTGGCAGAACAAAATAAATTTGCAAATTATTATGCACTTTCGGGAGCTTGGGTGATGACGAGGGAAAACTTCATGAAAGATATTTCCTGGCTTTCTAATGTAAAGCTGAGGGGAAGTTATGGGATTTTAGGTAATTTAGGAGGGATTTCCTCTCAATCTGTAAACCCTTTAATGATTAAAGATGATAATGTCATTTTTGGTCAGGATCCTTCTCAGAATATAGCCTACTATATATCAACTCGTGCTAATCCTGATTTGAAATGGGGGAAATCGGAGCAGACTGATTTCGGGTTAGATGCTTCTTTTCTTCATAACAGTCTTTCTTTACAGTTTGATTATTTCGTAAAAAATTCCAGAGATCAGATTTTTAATCAAAACTTATTAAGTACGTCAACCTATATTAATCAATATGTGAATGCCGGACTGTTTCAGGATAAAGGATATGAAGTAGGAATTAATTATAGCAGTAAAAATAAAGGTAATTTCAATCATTCGATAAATGCAACCTTTAGCCAACTAAAAAATACGGTTAAGCAATTGGCTGGTGTTAATGAAATGTCTATTACCAGTAATGCTATAAGAGGAGTCTTAGCACCAACCCGTGTGACGGTGGGAGAAGCTCTTTATTCTTTCTATGGATACAAAACGGGCGGTATTTTCCAGTCTCAGGCGGAAATTGATAATTATAAAGATGCTAATGGAAACCTGATACAGCCTAATGCGAAACCGGGAGATATTAAATTTCTAAAAAAAGAAGGTAATACAGGAACTTTGAATAGTAGTGATTTTGTTAATCTTGGAAACCCTTATCCCAAGTTTTCTTATGGTTTTTCATATAATATGACATGGAAAAACTTTGATTTAAATGTCTTTTTTCAAGGAGTTTACGGAAATAAAATTTTTAACGGGCTGAAGTTTATCTCTATGAATCCGGGAGGTGCAGGGCAAAATTATAATATGGAGAAAGGGGTGCTGGATGCCTGGACACCGGAAAATACAGATACGGATATTCCGAGATTAGTACATGGAGACCCTAATGGTAACTATTCCAAGGTGTCAGATTTCTATGTAGAAGACGGTTCTTATTTAAGATTAAAAAATTTAACCATTGGATATTCTTTACCCAAAGAACTTTATAATAAAATTAATGTGAACAGGCTGAGAATCTATGTGACGTCCGGGAATTTGTTTACGATTACAAAATATACAGGTTTTGATCCTGAAGTAGGAATGAATAGTTATGGAGTGGATATGGGAAGATATCCTCAGTCACGATCATTTATTTTCGGTATAGAAGCCAGTTTATAGTTTAAAAATTAAAAAAATAGAAGATGAAACTTTTCGAAAAAATAATCTTAATATCATTATCCTTAATACTTGTGTCTTGTACTAATGAATTAGATGTTCAACAGGAGGGAACCCCTACTGAAGCTAGTTTTTGGAAAACAGAAAATGATTTGATAACGGGAGCCAATGCCATGTATAAACCTTTGTTTGAAGCGGAATTTTATGGGAGAGGGCTTTTCTGGCTGATTAATGCCAGTGATGATATGGTGACCGGAAGAGCAAGAAGTGAAGCTGATAATGCCAAAAATTTTAACAGCAGCTATATTGCAGCTGGAGACCTGGAAACCCAATGGAACAGAAGATATACTGTAATAGGTGTTGCTAATCGTGTGATAAGAAATGTGGGAAATATTCCGACTTCAGATGCTGTTAAAAATAAATATTTGGGAGAAGCGTTGTTTATGAGCAGCAGGATGTATTTTGAGCTTGCTTATAGCTATGGTAATGAAAAGGCAGGAGTGCCGATTATAGACAGGACGAAGGAACCGGATATAAATCCTATTCCCAGAGCAGCTAATGTAATGGAGAATTATAATTATATCGTTAATGATCTTAAGCAGGCTGCAGAATTATTGCCCACTCAGGAAGAACTTCCTCCTGCTGATTATGGAAGGCCTCATAAAGTAGCGGCATGGGCGCTTCTTTCAAAAGTGTATTTATTTATGAAAGATTGGGAAAATGCAGCCTATTGGGCTAACGAAGTAATGACAAAGGGAAACAGGAGCCTGCTTGCTAATTATGCCGATGTTTTTAAATCTGAAAATAATTACAGTTCAGAATACATATGGTCTATTCCGGGAACTCCTAAGTTTACTGCTAGGGGAAGTATTCTTCCAGGGGTAGTGCTTGAAAATAAAGGCTGGGGAGAATATAATGGCTGGGGATATTTTCAGCCTACAAAAGAGCTTTATGATGAGTATGAAGCCAATGATGTCAGAAGAGGGGTTACGATTTTAAAACCGGGAGATGTGTTCACTTTTAATGCTAAAGAAAGAATTTATTCTTCTACCAACTCTCTTACGGGATATCAGTTTAATAAATATATGGATGCTTTTAAATATCCTTTAAACAGTGGGCGTGTAAGTGCAAATGGAGATTATCCGTGTACAGATCTGGCAGTGCCTATTATGCGGTATGCGGAAGTAATCCTGATAAGGGCTGAAGCTTTGCTGATGCAGGGCAAAAATGCTGATCAGGACATTAATATGATTAGGCAAAGGGCAGGATTGGCAGCCAAAAGCGGCTGCACCCTGGCGGATCTTAAACATGAAAGAAGATGTGAGCTGGCCGGAGAATGGGCAGACCGTCACAGAGACCTGGTACGTTGGGGAGATGCCCAGAATACATATGCTCAGGCGTTACATGGAGTTAACGGGCAGGAAGTTTGGGCTCCAAGAAATTTTAACCCTGCCATACATAATGTGTGGGCTGTCCCGCAGGTTGAAATTATTAACAGTGGCGGTGTTATCAAACAAAATGAGGGATGGTAAAGTTATGTATATCATACGCTATACCAGAATAGAGAAGGTAGAATATAATTAATTTTTAATAAAGAGTATGAAATTATCAAAAATATGGGCAATATTAGTGCTGGTAGTTTTTTCCAAAAGCCAGGCACAGAATTATTTGAATTATAGTGTGGGAAATGCTCACTCACATAATGATTATATGCAGAAAATACCATTTTGGACTGCCTATTATGCACAATTTGGATCTATTGAAACAGATGTCTTTTTAGTTGAAAATAAACTATGGGTAGCACATACGAAGGAAGATCTATCTCCTGACCGGACTCTGGAAGGACTTTATTTGGATAATATTTCAAAACAGATCAAGATCAATAAGGGTAGTATTTATCCTGATCCGTATAAAAAATTACAGGTATTGATTGAGCTTAAGCAGAGTCCCAAAGAAAGTATGAATGTTCTGATTAATACGCTGAATAAATATCCTGAGATTACACATAACCCGAATGTTAAAATTGTAATTACAGGACTTAAGCCCGATCCTGCAGACTTTTCTGGTTATCCGGATTATATTTATTTTGATGGTGATGTGAATCGGGATTATACAGATAACCAATTAAGGAAAATAGGCATGTTCAGTGCTAATCTACCGGATATTATACAATGGAACGGAAAAGGTATTCCGAGAGATGAAGAAAAAGAAAAGGTGAAAGAAATTATTGATAAGGTGCATTCTTTACATAAGCCGGTACGGTTTTATGCGGCTCCTGATTTTCCTAATGGATGGTTAAATCTGATTGGGCTTGGAGCAGATTATATCAATACTGATAATATTCCCGAGCTTGAAAAATTTATGAATACAATTCCCCGAAACTTTTATAAAAATACGGGAGAATATGTGGTCTATACTCCTACTTATAAAACAGATGGAATAAATACTAAGGTAAAGAATATTATTTTACTGATTCCGGATGGGACATCTCTGCCCCAGTATTATGCCGCTTTTACAGCTAATAAAGGAAAATTAAATGTATTTAATATGAAAGCAACAGGGATGTCGAAGACGAACTCATATGATTCTTATATTACTGATTCTGCTCCGGGCTCTACAGCTTTTGCTACTGGAGTGAAAACTAAAAATACATTTGTGGGAGTAGACCCTGAAGGAAAGGATTTGGCTCAGATACCAGATATTATTGCAGAAAAAGGAATGTCCTCGGCATTGATATCAACTGGAGACATTGCTGATGCTACACCTGCAGATTTTTATGCACATTCAGATAATAGATCCCATATAGATGGTATCGTAGGCGATTTTATTGGTTCTAAAACCAAAATTTTAATAGGAGGGGCAACGAAGGGGTTAACAGCTAGTAATGAGAAGAAGATGAAGGAGGCTGGTATTGAGGTCTATAATAGCCTCAGATCATTAAATAAAATAAATAATCGTTTAATCGTTGCCGATCCGCTTGCTTCCCAAAAAATCACTGAGGGGAGAGGAGAGTGGTTGGGAAATGCTTTTGATATTGCATTAAATGATTTAAAAAGAAATGAAAAAGGCTTTTTTATGATGGTAGAAGCTTCTCAGACCGATGGCGGAGGACATACTAATAATATGGAGCAGTTAGTGACCGAATTGCTGGACTTTGATCAGGTTGTAGGAAAAGCGTTAAAATTTGCTGATGAAAATAAAGAAACACTTGTATTAGTAGTAGGAGACCACGAAACGGGAGGTTTGACACTTTTAGATGGAAATCTTGATAAAGGTTGGGTATTGGGTAATTTTAGTACGATTGATCATACTGCGATTCCTTCCAGTGTATTTGCATATGGGCCTGGCTCTAAGGATTTTATAGGTGTATTTGAAAATACGGAGATCTTTCATAAGGTATTAACGGCTTATGGCATTGATAAGTAAAGGGGCTTAGGAGCTTGCGCTTTTAAACGATGTAGAACTTTCAATTCTATGGATATTGCTAACTGTAAAGTTCAAATAAATATTCTGATGGGTTTATTATGTTGAAATTAATTAAAAATATAAAAGTAGGCTTAAAGTAAATATTGTTATCTCATTTTGGAGAAAATAATTCGGTGTGGTGGTATTTTAAATAATAAAAAGAGCAGGTAAATGACCTACTCTTTTTATTCTATAATGTAAGAAGTTTAATTAATTATTAATTGAAAAGTTTGTTTTGACAACGAGTTCTGCCAGTTCTGCACTCACAAAATCCATAGGAATAATTCCATAAGTTCCCTGAGTATTACTTTGGAAAAAGCTTTTTACTTTGGGATTGATATTATTAGAAACTGTAGGGATATTTGGTATTCCAAACAAAAGAGGTTTGTATCCGCTAGTGAAATTAAGGAAAAGCTTACCTGAAGAATTACTCTTAGCTTCATTTAACAAAGCAGAAATATAGGACCATTTAGTGTCATTATTGGAAACTTTATAATAATCCTGAATTTTTACAGCCGTGTTAGGGTCTTTATTAATTTCAAAAGTTGTATTATCAGCCCACTGAGTGACATCAATTCCTTTAGGAAGAGCTTCGGCAGGAAATCTTCTTAACAGTCTTATTTTTCCTCTTATTTCTCCTATTGAAGGGATATTATTTCCTAAATCCCATTTTGATGGATTTTTTTGAACATAAGAGTCGAAGGTTTTCTCAAAAGTTCTTGTATTGTTTGAGGGATTATACTCTTCTTTAACGGACATGATAATGGTTTCCGTAGGATGACTCTCTAAAAATGTGTAACAAGCGTTTAATACATCATCAAAATTGATGTTTTGAGAAATCATGCCGTGGTATATACTAAAAGAATTATTTACATGTCTGCAACGGATATCCAGAAAACGAACTCCTATATTCAGCTGTTCACTTATACTGAGATTCTGGTTTTTTGCCGTACCACTGTTGGCTGGGATTTCTATAGTAGAACCGGAATCGTGTGTTCCGGGAATTGATATCTGTGAAATAGAGGTGTTATTCTCTAAACCTGACATCCAGTTACTTATCCCGGCTGTAGCTAAAGAAAAGTTGCTGACTTCTTTAGAATTAAGGCTGGATGTAAATCTGTTATTACTGTCCTGTTCATCCATGGATGCTACACTTTCTGAGCAAGAGAAGAGAGTGCTTACGAGCACGATACTAACGAAAAAATTGATTAGGGTTTTCATTATATTGCTTACTTTTTGTTTGCCCTAAAAGTATACATATATGGCCTTGATAGAGGTTAATTGAATTTTAACATATGATTAATTTATTTCTATAAAATATGTTAAAATTAATTATTTTTAAATATGTTTATATTGAAATTTATAATGTTTTATTTTATCAATAATGGGTTGTGTAAAATATAAAATTAGTAACAATTGACACTGAATAATGATCATTGATAAGAAGTTTGATAAAAAAAATCCTGATGATAATAACCATCAGGAATTATACTATTCTAGTCGCAGTATTAACGTATTGTTTCTCTTTTTCGCTGCTGTTAATTAATTTAATGATTTACCAGCATACCGGAAAGGTCTCTCCAGAACATGGGATAAGATTTTTCTACCACATTTTCATCTTCAATATTAAATTCTTCGAAAAGACAGAACGGAGCAAATGCCATCGCCATTCTATGGTCCTGATATGTTTTTACAGAAATATTTTCTTCAGGATTATTAAAACTAAGAGACTCAATGGTGAAATCGGTAATCTCGGTCCTTGTTCCGAATTTTTTAAGCTCATTTTGTAATGCAGAAAGCCTGTCGGTTTCTTTTACTTTTAAAGTTCCCAGTCCGGAAATTTCAAAAGAAATTTTCAATGCTGAAGCCGTTACACAAAGTGTCTGTGCAATGTCAGGACAGTCATTCATATCAAGAACAATTTTTTCAGGAAAAGAAAAATGAGGGTCAGGATTTAAACTGATAGTGTGATCACTTTCTGAAAAAGTCGTTTTTACCCCGAAAAATTTCTCATAGATTTTTGAAATGGCGGAATCTCCCTGAGTAGAAGCTGTGAAGAAACTTTTTAAATGAATTGGCTCTCTTCCTAATGCACAAAAAGAATAGAAGTAGGAAGCGGAACTCCAGTCGCTCTCTACTTCGAAAGAATGAGTCCCTGTGCTTTCATCAAACGGTTGAACTGTAATGGTGTTTCCTTCAAATGTATTTTGAATTCCGAATCGTGTTAAAATATTCAAAGTCATTTCAATATATGACCGGGATGTTATTTTACCCACCAGATTAATGGTTAATCCCTGATCTAATTTTCCGGCAATTAAAAGTAAAGAGGTAATGAACTGGCTGGAAATATTAGCCGGAACATTCACTTGTGTTTCAGTAATTTTTCTCCCGATAATTTTCAAAGGAGGAAAACCTTCATTTTCCAGATATTCAATCTGTACTCCTAGGTCCCGTAATGCACTGACTAAATTTTTAATAGGTCTTTCCTTCATTCTTTTTGATCCCGTAAGAATGGTGGTTTTGCCTTCTGAAATTGAATAATAGGAGGTCAGGAATCTCATGGCTGTCCCTGCGTGATGTATATCTACGGTTTCAGAATCTTCTGATAAAGCCTTTTTTAGGAGCTGAGTATCCTGTGAGTTGGATAAATTAGTGATTTCAATATTTTTAAACAGACTTCCCAAAATCAACAAACGATTCGAAATACTTTTCGAACCGCTGATCTGAACTGTCTTATTTCCGAGTAGTTTAGATTTTTCTAGTTTCATTACTTCTTGATATTTAGAATCTATAATCAAAAATTTCAGATTCTAAATCATTTTAAAACCTGAAATTTCTATAGATATTCTATTTTAATTTTTCATTATTCTGATGTCGGTCTTTATCCCGTTCGGTTTTAACTTTCATTTTTTTGTCGAAAGCTTCCTGAAGGTTTACGCCGGTTTGATTGGCTAAGCATAGTGTAACAAATAATACATCTGCAAGTTCTTCTCCCAGATCTTTATTTTTATCACTTTCCTTTTCACTTTGTTCACCATATCTTCTGGCAATAATTCTTGCCACCTCACCCACTTCTTCTGTCAGCATTGCCATATTGGTTAATTCATTAAAATAACGAACACCCACCGTTTTGATCCACTCGTCGACCTGTTGTTGCAGTTGAGTAATTTCCATTATTGATATGCTCCTAAGGTTGGACTTGAAGTTCTTGATACATTCACAATATCTGTGGGAACACCCGCAGCTACAGAAACATCTCCTTTATTTTTGGGCGGAGAATTCTGCTGAACTCTCATATTCATTTTGGCGATAGAATAATTAACAAACAAAGGATCTTCATTTTTGATACTTTGGATCACATTGGTATTATTGTCAAATGGGAAACCTGCTTCAGAGGTGCCGGAATATTTTAACAAACAGTTTTGGAACTGGAAATTAAATAATTGCCCCGGAGTCTGTTCAAAGTTGACGGAGTTATTACGGTCAGAATATACGATACTGTTTCTTACATTCAGTTGTAAAGCTCCCTGTTCGGTTTGTCCCGAATTATTTTGCCATTCATTTGTGGCGAAAATTCCATATCTGTTGTAAGAGGCTAAAGTTTTAGAGTAATTAGCAATGGTAGAATGAATGAAATTATAAATACCTCCCTTAAAGATTCCTATACATGATTCTCCACTGTTATTCATGACCAGATTATTAGCATTAATAGTAGAGTTGACAGCGTAGATTCCATATTCCTGAAAAGTATGGATAAAGGAGTTTGTGATTGTTGCAGTAGTTTGTCTGAGATCTAGACCTCTTATCCCTCCAAATAGCCTTGCGTGGTTCATACTTAGAATAGAATTAGTTTCCATTCTGATGGAATTCCAGTTATTTGGAATAGTATCGTAGTAAGTATCGTTTCTGTCACCTCTTAATATGACTTCGTTATCAAGAGCTCCATTGATATTTAAAGTGGCTCCGGAAGAAACTTTCATGCCACTGTTTTTGTGGAAATAGACTTTCGTTCCGGGCTGAATATCCAAGGTTATATTGGGGTTTACAGTAAGATCACCGTAAATAATTTTTGCTTTATTATTCGTCCATGTTGTATTACTGCTGATCACATTCGGATTGGTGGGACTATGGATAAAAAATTCAGCATCCTGAACCACAGAAAATAAGGTTACATGCTGCTCTCCCGCAGCACTTGTAAATAAAACACGGTCTTCAGCTATAGCTTCCGGACCAGATGCTTCCGGCGCGATCTCAACAAATATATAAAGACTGTCTTTTTTTCTTAAAGGAACATTCTGGAAGTTGTATCCTGCTTTTCCGTCTACGTTGATCTTATAAAGAGAAGAAGCTCCCTTTTCCAGTCTGATACTGGGAATAAGAACGTCTTTATTTTCATTATTGAATACTTTTACAAGATAAGTTTCTGAACGTACCTGATGATAAACGGTATCACAAAATACCGTATCTGCAGAAAACCTTAATTCCTGTGAAGGACTGTCAAATGTAATATCATCTTTATTACAGGATACAGCCATAAGAATTAACCAAAAGGAAAAAGCCAGTAGTAGTTTGAGTTTCATTAAAATTAAATTTAATCGATTTCAAATGTAACGAAAATAC
>NZ_JALAHD010000051.1 GCF_022712095.1 Chryseobacterium sp.
CAGATATACTGCTTCTTTATTCATTGTTTTAAATTGTGTCTTAAAAGGCTTAAGAAAAAACAGAATTGTTAGTCTGATAACATATGTTTGTTTTGTCCAGGTATATCATCCCTTCACCGGAAAAAAAAGATAATGAATTCAAAAAAAGTTATTATATCTGCCTTCAGCAACCTGTATACAGATCAGCGAATAGAAAAGGTATGCCAAACTCTTTTCGAAAACGGGTATACTATTGAGCTCATAGGAAACGACTGGAATGGAGCGGAAAGAATGGAAAGACCTTACGCTTTTTCTAGGATACACCTCCAATCCAAGAGCCTTAAAACTGCTTATTTTGAATTTAACTGGAAGCTTTTCCGTCAATTAAAGAAAAAATCAGACCTGCATACAATTCTCTATGCTAATGACATAGATGCTCTTTTACCGAATTATCTTATAGCAAGAATGCTGAACATTCCTCTGATTTTTGACAGTCATGAAATTTTTTCTGAAATGCCGGCAATCCAGGGTAAAATATCACAAAAATTCTGGAGGTATCTGGAGAGAAAGCTGATTCCAAAAATACAATTGATGATTACGGCAAGTGGAAGCTATGCGGAATGGTTCCACAAAAAATATGGTGCCAACCCGATAGTTATTCAGAATGCTCCGCAAAGGTCAGATTATATTCCACAAATTGTAGAAAATAATCCCAAAATTATTTTGTATCAGGGATATATCAATCCTTTCCGCGGAATTGACAAAGCTATCCTGGCAATGCATCAGATAGAAGGCGCCATTTTAAAAATTGCAGGTAACGGTCCCAAAAAGAAGGAATATGAAGAATTGGTGATCAGGGAAAATCTACAGCATAAAGTCCGTTTTCTGGGAAAGCTCGACCCTAAAGATTTAAAAAAAATTACAGTAATCGCAGATGTAGGAATCAGCATTGAAGAAAATGGAGGTGACAGTTATTTATATTCACTCCCCAATAAAGTTCTGGATTACATCCAGGCACGGATTCCTTTAGTTATGGCTAATCTCCCTGAAATGCAAAATATCTCCCAACAGTTTCAGATAGGAAAAATCATCTGTAATCATGATCCAGAGGAAATTTCCAAAGCAATTTCCCATGTTCTTCAAAATGGAAAAGAATACTATTTGACAGAGCTGGAAAAAGCTGCTCAGGCTTTTTGTTGGGAAAATGAAGAAAAAAAACTATTGCAGGTTTTTCAACGTGTATCTCAATAAGTATATTTTACAAATTGGTTATCTTTGCACAAAGATATCTTAATATGACCATTAAGGAAAAACAACAGGAAATAATTGATGAATTTGCCTTTCTTGATGATTGGGAACAGAAATATGAATATATCATAGATCTGGGAAAAGAACTCAAGGGGCTTGCAGAGGATAAAAAAACCGAAGACAACCTTATCAAAGGCTGTCAGAGTAAAGTATGGATCGATGCCGAATTTAAAGATGGAAAGCTTTATTTCAATGCAGATTCTGATGGTATTTTACCTAAAGGCATCGTTTCTTTATTAGTAAGTATTTATAGTGGTCATTCTACAAAAGAAATTCTCGATTCGGATTTTGATTTTATTTCTGAAATCGGATTACAGGAGTTTCTCTCTCCTTCCCGGGCCAATGGATTAATGGCTATGACTAAACAAATTAAATTTTACGCAGTTGCTTATCAGCTTAAGTCGTGACAAGAATTTTAGCATATCGTTTTTCTGCTTTCGGTGATGTAGCCATGAGCATACCTGTATTTCGGGAGTTTTTAGAACAAAATCCTGATACCGAGATCATCATGGTTTCCCGTAAAAGCTTTGAAAATCTGTTTTCCGATATTCCGAATGTTATTTTTAAAGGAATTGATTTTGACGATTATAAAGGCTTCCTGGGAATCAGAAGGCTTGCCAATGAACTTTTAAAAGAATTTCAGCCTGATATTATTGCTGATTTGCATGATGTTATCCGTTCTAAAATTTTAGATAGAATCTATACCCGAAAAGGGTTGAAAGTTTTCAGAATAAATAAAGGGAAAGAAGAAAAGGAAAAGCTGACAGATGTGTGGAATTTAGATAAAGTTCAGCTTAAAAGTACGGTTGAGCGTTATGCCGATGTTTTCCGTGCCATGGGCTATAATCTTAGCCTTTCTCATCAACTCCGCCCCCAATCCGCTCATAAATCTGGGATTGGTTTTGCACCTTTTGCACAGCACAAGGGAAAAATGCTTCCTTTAGAAAAATCTTATGAGCTAGCTAGGGTTTTAGCCAAAACACATACTCTTTACTTTTTCGGAGGCGGAAAAAAGGAAAATGAAATTCTTGAAAAATGGGAACAAGAAATTCCTAATACTCACAATCTATCGGGAAAACTCAGTCTGAAACAGGAGTTAGATAAAATTGCCGAATTAGAGCTTATGATTTCCATGGATTCAGCCAATATGCATTTAGCCAGCTTAAAGGGTACGCGATGTGTTTCTATTTGGGGAGCTACTCATCCTTATGCGGGTTTCTTAGGATTTGGACAAAGTGAAAAAGATATTGTTCAAATTACAGATCTTACCTGCAGACCCTGCTCTGTATTCGGGGATAAAGAATGCTACCGGGGAGACTGGGCTTGTCTTGAAGAAATTGATATACAGAAGATTATTAATAAGATTTAAACAACATCCTTCTCACTTTTCACCTCTTCTTTTGGGTTTCAAATCATTGGATTTAATTAATCTTGCCCGGAGAATGTTCCTGCTAATCCCTAATAATCTTGAAGTTTCTAACTGATTCCTATAACAGTGTTCATAAGCGGTTCTCATGATAACCTCCTCAATATGCTCATATAAGTTTTCATGACCTTCCCCGAATAAAGTCGTTAATGCTTCGGTTAACATTTCCGTACCATCATGCACTTCTCTATTCTGTACCTCATTGCGATCATCAACCTTGATCTGTTTTTTGTCAAGTACAATATTAAGGTCCTCGGGAAGAATTGTATTTCCATAGCAAACCAATAAAGCCTGATGAATAATATTTTCCAGCTCTCTTATATTGCCTGGCCAACTGTACTTATTGATTAATATATCTGCTGCCTGTTCACTAATTGATACCTGCTTCAATCCCAAGCGCCTACTGTAGACTTCAAGAAAATGAGTGATTAAAGGCATAATATCTCCTCTCCTTTCCCTAAGTGGGGAAAGAAAAACAGTAGCCACATTCAGCCTGTAATAAAGATCTTCCCTAAATTTACCTGTAGAAACAGCTTCTGCAAGATTCACATTAGTGGCCACTACAATACGGACATTTACATTAATAGGTTTTCTGGAGCCTAAACGCACAACCTGTTGTTCTTGTAATACTCTCAAAAGCTTAACCTGTAAATGTAATGGTAAATCTCCTATCTCATCCAGAAATAAGGTTCCTCCATCTGCTACCTCAAACCAGCCCTGCTTAGTTGAAGCCGCTCCCGTAAAAGCCCCTTTTTCATGACCGAATAATTCACTTTCTATTAAATTTTCCGAAAAAGCACCACAGTTAACAGGAATAAAAGGGCCATTGCTCCGTCCGCTCTGCTTATGAATTTCTCTTGCTATAAGTTCTTTTCCCGTTCCCGTTTCCCCCATGATTAATACATTAGCATTACTGGGGGCTATCTTTTTTACTTTTTGCAGAAGTTTACGGGAGCTCTGATCTTCAAAGACTAAAACTTTAGCACGGATAGATAACGGGCTTTGATCCGGAAGAGTGAGAATAATTTTTTTCATTTGATTAAAAAAAAGAGAAAACCTTACTTTTATGAAGACAATATTAAGAGATATTTTACAGAATTACGATTTTTAAGTCAGAAATAAATGTTAAACTAAGAATAGAATCCGGGCTGAGGCAGTTGATCATTTAACGCCCAGTCCCCCAATTCTTTAATCTTATAATCTATGGGGTCATGTAAAGTATGTGTTCGTATATTTCTCCAAAAACGATCTAAGCGTGCTGCTCCATTAGTAGCCCTTGCCCCCGTTACCTCAAACATTTTATTAGCTATAAACAGGCCTGTTCTTGCTGCCTGTACTTTAGCTGCTGCAATGCTCAAGGCACATTTTCCTCTTTGATTTTCAGTGATACTCTCCCCCGCATCCCAAGATTGCTGAAAATCGTCCATTGCCTGATCCAATAGCAGTTTCGAAGCCTGTATACTGAGCCACATTTCACCATAGTTAGCCAATATATATGGGTCTTTCTGAGATGTTTTCGCTCCTGAATTAATCCATGGCCTTGTTTGTGCTGAAGTATAGTTTTTAGCTTCTTTAAGCGCTCCTTCTGCCATGCCTAAATAAATATTACTTAAAATCAGCTGAGCCAGAGCTGAGCGTAAAGTCGAACGTAGATTTCCCATAGGACCGGGTGTTTTCAGAATTTCGTGTTCTTCTAAAATAAGATTATTAAATTCTACCGTTCCACTGTCCGTCTGTCGCTGTCCGAAATTATTCCAGTCAGCATTGATTTTAATTCCTTTTCTACCAGACTCTACGACTCCTATCCAAATTTTTCCAGCTTCATCGTAAGCAGAAACCAAAAGCATATCGGAATCTACAGACCCTGATGAGAACCCTTTTCTTCCATTGATTTTATATTGATTATCTTTAAATTGAATCTTAGTACCTTCGTCTAAAGGATTTAAGGCATTTCCCCAGAAAAAATTATTTTCTGCTGTTTTTTTGCTATAACATTCAAATTGTTCTGGAGATCCGTAAAGCTCTATAGTGGCCAGAATTAAATGATGGTAACCAAATAAATGAGCCAGGGAACCATCTACACGTGCAAATAGTCTTACAATATTAAGAATGGATATCCAATCACTTTCCAATCCGCCATATTGCTTAGGAATTAACAATTTAAGCAATCCGCTTTTCCTGAGAAGGTTTCTTTCATGGAAAGCTGTTCCTCCATTCTTATCACGTTCTACGGCTGTTTCAGAGAACAGGTCTGCTAATTGTTTAGCTATCGTATAGGCGTGCCGATTAATCTTTGATTCCTGTTCAATGTTTTCTAATATTGTGGACATATTGATCTTTTTTATTTGTGTTGAGCTATCTCTGGTGATAAAGAAGGCTGAGCAGCCTTGATTTCCCCAAATGGACTTACATAAGGAGTATGAACATTCTTTTCTTTTTGGTTAACGGGAAGTAGCGGGAAAACAAGTTCCGCAAAACGATAGGCTTCTTCCAGATGAGGATAACCTGACAGGATGAATTCTTCTATTCCCAAATCAGCATATTCTTTCAGCCGCTGAGCCACCGTATGAGGATCACCTACCAATGCCGTACCTGCACCGCCTCTCAGAAGCCCCACTCCTGCCCATAAATTTGGGCTTATTTCAAGATTATCCCTGCTTCCCTGATGTAGTTCAGTCATTCTTTTCTGACCTTCAGAGTCAAATCTTTTGAATACCTGTAATGCAGCCTGAATTCCTTCATCTGTTACATATTTAATTAAAGAATTGGCAGCACTCCATGCAGCTTCTTCTGTTTCCCTTACAATAACATGTAAACGGATACCAAATCTTACAGTTTTACCTTGTAAAGCTGCTACTTTCCTCATTTTGTTTATTTTTTCCTCCACCAGCGCAGGTGGCTCTCCCCATGTCAAATAAACATCTGCATGTTTTGCAGCAACATTCATTCCTGCAGAGGACGACCCTCCAAAATACAATTCCGGATAAGGTTTTTGAATGCTTTGTAAAAAAAGCTGCGCTTTTTCTGCCTGTAAATACTCTCCATTAAAACTAAATTCTTCACCCGACATCAGGTTTCGCCAGATTTCCAAAAATTCATCAACAACAGCGTAACGTTCATCATGATTTAGAAAAATTCCATCTGCTGCTAATTCTGTAGGGTCTCCACCTGCTACAACATTAATAAGCACTCTCCCGTTGGATATCCTGTCTAAACTGGCTGCAAGCCTAGCTGCCATAGAAGGCAATGATAACCCGGGACGCACTGCCACTAAAAATTTCATGTGTTTGGTAACCTGTGACAACGCCGAAGCAATCACCCAAGAATCTTCGCAAGTTCTCCCTGTAGGAAGTAAGGCTCCATAATATCCTAATTCATCTACTGCTTGTGCTACCTGTTTTAAATATCCTATATCTGTATTTCTTGCCCCAATATCAGACCCTATATATCTGCTGTCTCCATAAGTGGGAATAAACCATAAAATTTTCATTATCTATATTTTCTTTTTTAATTTCTATTGTATATTAAAAGACTCATCCGGCTATTTTCTGATGAAACATTACAATATCTTCAATAGCCCTATTTAAACGGTTTTTAATAGATTCTCCTAAAACGTTTTCTCCAGAATCTTTTTTCTCCCAGTTTTCATCCGGAATATATATTCCCGGGAGAATTTCTGAGGATCCTAATACCGAAAGAAGAGGCTTGATAGCAAAATCAATGGCTAATAAATGAGCCATGGAACCTGCTGTTGCTATAGGAAGAAGCCTTTTTCCACGTAATGCATATTGCGGCAGTAAATCCAATAAAGCTTTTAAAATTCCTGTATAAGCCCCTTTATAAATAGGAGTCCCAATGATTATAGTATGTGCTTCTGATATGTCATATTTTAATTCATCAAATGCACTGCTGTTATATTGACCATATAAAATATCTTCTGCGGGAAAGTTCCGCACACTATACAGTTTAGTCGTTAACTCGGCATATTGAAATTGTTGCTGGATAGTCTTCAGAACATTGTGTGATTTAGATTTTTCTTCCGGACTTCCGGAAATCATTACAATATCAGGCATGACTCAACTGTTTTTTAATAGTTTCTTTTTGTCTTACCAATGGCAATACTTTTTCCCCAAAATATTGCACTTCTTCCTGAGCATGTAAAAACGCACTCAGAATTAAATCGACACCGACTTCTTTAAAAGCAATAATTCTGTCTGCAATTTGCTCCGGTGTACCGATAAGATTAGTTTTAAAACCATCGTTATACTGAACCAAATCCTGAAAAGTGGACTTTGCCCAATTTCCTTCTCCTTCTGGAGCAGATTGCCCCGCATTTTTAACTTCTCCTTTAAAAGCATTTACTGCTTCAAAATCTGCACTATCTATAATTTCCTGCAAAACTTTTTGAGCTTCTTCCTCTGTGTCCCGTGCAATGATAAAAGCATTCAACCCTATTTTAACCCTATTCCCAGTTGTTTTTTCTTTTTCTCTGATATCCTCTATCTGAGCTTTGATCCCTTCCACTGTATTCCCATTGGCAAAGTACCAGTCGGAGACCCGTGACGCCATGTCTCTTGCTGCACGGGACGTTCCCCCCTGAAAAATTTCGGGATGTGGTTTTTGTAAAGGTTTAGGCTGTAAATTGTAATTATCAAACCTATAAAATTTTCCACTGAAGGTAAAGTTATCTTCTGTCCAGATTCCTTTTAAAGCACGAATAAATTCTTCAGACCTTTTATATCTTTCATCGTGATCCAACCAATATTCACCGATCGCATCAAATTCTCCCCGGAACCATCCACTTACAATATTTACGGCCGTACGCCCTTCCGTAAGTTGATCTATGGTGGCAAGCTGCTTTGCTGCTACTGCAGGATTCCATGGCCCTGGCAGTAGGGCTATTATCAATTTTAACCGTTGGGTTGCTGCTAATAATGCATGGCTGAAAGCCACTGGTTCATGTTGAAATTCTGCTCCGTATCCTGCTGTAAACCGAATTTGGCTTAAAGCATAATCAAAGCCATTTTCTTCTGCTAATTGTGCCAGTCTTTTATTATAATTAATATCCCAGCTTGTTCGTTGAGGTATTTTACTGATAACCAATCCCCCACTTACATTAGGCACCCAATATGCAAATTGTATTGAGGTTCCATCCTGTTGTAAATATTTTTCTTTTGTACTCATATGATAAAAATAATCGTTACAATGATCTTTTCAACCATTATACCAAACAGCACAAAACATTGATATACAACTTATTACGTTCATTAAAACCTAAAAACGCATAAAAAAATTGTTGCTCAGCCAACAATGGTATTTTTACTTTTCTATATTAATTGTTGCTAGGGCAACAATTATTTAAAGAGATTCGATTAGAAATAAAAACCTTTATTTAAATAACCTACAAATAAGATTTTTATTCCAGTCGATAAAAATTGCTGATGCATCTATTTGTTTGTCTATTTGTGTTCACATCGCCTCTTTACATGTTTTATTTTTGACATATAATTCTTCAAACATTTGTGCTAAATAATAGTGTTCAGCATCAGATTCTTGAGGCCGCAAAAGAGCTGTTTTTTGCGAAAGGCTATTTTAATGCCACCTCTAAGGAAATTGCAGATTATGCAAAAGTTCCCAGAACATCTATCAACTATTATTTTCCGTCAGTAAAAGAATTATATACAGGAATAAAAGAATATGCTCTTCAAGATCTATTAGAAAAAGTGATAAAATACTTTTATCAGAGATCCTATTAAGAAAAGGTCAGCAGGCTAATTGATTTACTACTCGTCTGGAAAAATATCCTTATCTCGAAGGGATTATGGTATCTGAGAGTCATGGGTTTGTACATGATAAAAGTGAACCTATCCTTCACTTCATAAAAGAGATAAAAGCTGAAATGGAAGGGGGTACGATTCCTAATTTATCAAAGGAATTATTATAGAATTGTTTCAGTGTGACGTTAATTTTATTTTCATGGATTTGAATTTCAAAATTCCGTTTTAAAATGTCATCTTCAAACCTATCTGCAAGCTTTTCTCTTATGTAATCCAATTTTTCACTATTTTACTTACGTATTTATCCTGTAAAAAGATTTAAAGAAACACATTCAGCCCATGTAAAAACAAAAAACCCTCCGTATTAAATACAGAGGGTTAAGAAGTACTCCGGGCGGGACTTGAACCCGCACGCCAAAAGAGGCACAGGATTTTAAGTCCTGCGTGTCTACCAGTTCCACCACCAGAGCATGGAGTGGAGCGAAAAACGGGATTCGAACCCGCGACCCCAACCTTGGCAAGGTTGTGCTCTACCAGCTGAGCTATTTTCGCATCGTTGTGCGGATGAAGGGACTCGAACCCCCACGCCTCACGGCACCAGATCCTAAGTCTGGCGTGGCTACCAATTACACCACATCCGCATTATATTTAAAGAACTTCTTTCGTTTTTGTGAGTGCAAATATAGGGCAATTTTTTATTTTTACAAGAGAAAATTTATTTTTTTTTATTTTTTTCACAAAATTTATGAGAGGGGTTTAATATTACATTTCATTTCCTTACTTTTACGGAGTTAATATTTATGATATGGAATTACAAGGAACGGTAAAGAAACTTTTTGACACTCAAACATTTGCAAGTGGATTTCAAAAGAGAGAAATGATTATTTTGACTCAGGAACAGTATCCACAGCCAATCAGCATAGAATTTTTATCAGATAAAATAAATTTACTGGATTCTGTGACAGAAGGAGAAAATGTAAAGGTGGGAATCAATATAAGAGGAAGAGAATGGACATCTCCTCAGGGAGAAACAAAATACTTCAACTCTATCACAGGATGGAGACTGGAAAAAGTATTTGATAATGGCTCCGAGCCTACTCAGGCTATGCCGTCTCAGTCTGCATCTCCGGTTTCTAATGAGAATCCTTTTGCAGGAGATGAAGATGATGATTTACCTTTTTAATAAAGAAAATTAATCATATTAATAATCCTGCTTCCTCAAGTGGGATTTTTTTTGACAAAAAATGGTTCGACTCGACGAGAATGAAATTTCATTTCCAGATCCTGAGCTCTATGACGGGCATGAAGGGATAATTGCTTACGGAGGAGATTTATCCGTAGAGCGGCTATGGTTTGCCTACCAATTAGGGATTTTCCCATGGTATAATCCGGATGAAGAAATTTTATGGTGGTGCCCGGATCCAAGATTCGTACTATTTCCTTACGAGCTGAAGGTTTCAAAATCAATGAGAAAAATCCTGGATAAAGAGATTTTTTCTTTTACAGAAAACCAGAACTTCAGAGAGGTCATTAAAAACTGTCAGAGAATCAACCGAAGAGGACAATCAGGAACCTGGCTCTCCGATGAGCTCATGGAATCATTTATCCAACTTCATGAATATGGTCTGGCCAAAAGCATTGAGGTCTGGCAGGACGGAAAACTGGTGGGAGGATTTTACGGCATACAGATCGGTCAGGTATTTTGTGGAGAAAGCATGTTTGCTAAAGTGAGTAATGCTTCTAAGGCAGGATTCATTCATTTTGTAGAAAGTAATAAAGATACTCTTGAACTCATTGACTGCCAATCTCACACAGATCACCTGAAAAGTTTAGGGGCGAAAATGATTCCTAAAAGAGAATTTTTAAAAACTTTACATACCAATAATGAACGCAAATAGAGAAAAATGGATACTTTTAATAGTATTAAGTCTTATATGGGGATCTTCATTTATTTTAATCAAAAAGTCATTAGAGCATTTTAATCCATTTCAGGTAGGAGCACTAAGATGTCTTATCGCCGGAATTATTTTGTTACCCATAGCTATTTCCAAATATAAGCTCTTTCCCCGCAAGAACTTGAAATGGCTTATCCTTGCTGCATTTACCGGAAGCTATATTCCCATGTTCCTGTTTCCCATTGCTGAAACGGAAGTGAGCAGCAGCATTGCCGGTATTATTAACTCAATGATGCCTATTTTCGTGATTATTGTAGGTGCATTGGTCTGGAAGTTTGAAACTACAAAAAAACAGATTATTGGGGTATTTATAAGCTTCACAGGAGTTTGTCTGCTCGCCTTCGGAGGTGGGGACGGAGCTCAATTTAAAATGATCCCTATTTTATTGTTACTGCTGGCTACTTTATGTTATGCTGTAAGCACGACTACCGTTAAATCGAAACTAATGGATGTGTCATCTACGCTGCTTTCAGCATTTATGTTTTCATTTGTATTATTTCTGCCTTCCCTTATTGCCCTTGCATTCACAGGGTTCTTCTCTGAGTTTCACTTTTCAAGGGATAATATGACAGGACTCATGTTCGTAAGCTTACTATCCATTTTCGGGACAGGACTTGCGATGATGATGAACTATCGTCTGCTAAAGGTATCAACACCTCTCTTTGCTTCAACAGTTACTTTATTGATGCCGATTGTCGCTATTATGTGGGGAATTCTGGATGGTGAATCTTTAACTGCTTTACAGTTTGTAGGTGCATCCATTATTATTGGCGGACTGATATTTCTGAGAACCAAACCTTCTATAAAAAATTAAATCCTGCATTTCTGCAGGATTTATTATTTGTTTTTAATTCTTCTTTTTTACTTTAGCTTTAGCTTTTTTTACCTCGTCTTTAAGGAACGGATATTTCTTCTGCATGTCCTGAATAATAGATGAATCCAGTTCTAATGCCTGTTTAAGCGATTCAACACCTTTTTCCTGTTCTTTCAGATTAAAGTAACAATTACTTAGCTGATAATACAATTCTGCTCTGTTATGATTCTTAATTGCCGAATTTACTACTGTAATCGCTTCTTCATATTCTCCTAGAAGCATCAGCACTTCTGAATAAGCGTACCAGTTATAAAATCTTGAAGGTTCCGCCTCTACCAATTTTTTAAGACAGGAAAGACTCTCCTCAAATTTACCGGAATCAATAAACAGGAATGCTAATCTTTTCTGATAATCAAGATTATTATCGTTTAACTGTGTAGCTTCTTTGGCAAAGTGTAAGGCTTCTACCATACCTCCCATTTCTTCATAGAGATAAGACTGCTCCATCATGGAAAGATAAAACTGCGGGTCCTCTCTTAACGATTTCTGGAACGCATTCAATGCTACTATTGGCTGTTTTAAAGCTTTATGGCATAATCCTATTTTATAGAAGGTAAATGCTTTGGTATACTCAAGGTCAAGCATTTCCTCATAGACTTCTATGGCTTTCTTATATTGGCCTAATGCTTCGTAACAAGATGCCTTATTGGCGTAAACTCCTACAGAATTTGAATTAATAGCCAAAAGATAATCAAACCCTTTAATCGCCTCTTCATAATTCTTTCTGTTGAAATAGAATTGCCCATATTCATACCAGGCGGTCTCTGAATAAGAGAATTCATCCAGGTATTCATTAAGGAAAGCAATAGCTTCGTCACCTTTGCTTAGTTCATTGAAGCAAACCATACAGTTTTCCAATGCATATTCATCCGTAGGATCTTCTTTCAACGCCTTTCTATAATGTTTAAGGGCATTAAAGGGATCTCCTAAGTTGATATATTCATCCGCAATAAAGTTATGAAGGAAGTTTTCTTCTTCTTTCAACTCTAATGCTTTCTTACAAATTTCAATGGATTTTCTGGGGTTTCCTAAGTTAGAATAATACTTCGCATAACAAACCAAAAAGTCTGTGTTTTCCATAGAGGAAGCCTTCAGCTCATCAATCAGTTCTTTCGCCGTATTATATTCTTCCCATTCTAGTAATACTTCAAGTTTTTTAATCTTGATATCAAGAGAATTCGGGTGAAGCTTAAGACCGTAGGTAACTGCAATATCTGCATAATTAAAATCTCCCAGCTCCAGATAATAAACAATAATATCTTCCAACTCTTCTGTATCAAAGTAGAATTCATCATTGTTTTCCATCATTTCCTCGAACTTTTTCACAAGTTCATTTCCAAAATATTCTTCCAATACGTATATTTTCGTCAACCCAATGCCTGAATTTTCTTTACAGACCTCGGTAAACTTCTGAATTTAATATTACTCTTTAAAATTATTTTATAAAATATATGCAAAGTTGCGAAAAATTTTTGACATATATTTTCATAAATATCTATACTAAAGATAGTAAAAAAGTTCCGTATTATGAAATATTGTGGATAAAAACAGTATTCCGGCTAAATTGAGATAACTATTCTTTTCTTATTAGAAATCTCTCCTTCCCATACCGCAGCAATATCTTTGAGTGGGAAAGTTTGGGTCTCTATGATTAGTTTCCCCTCCAAAGCTGCCTGAAACATCTCTGGAATTATTTTTGAAATTAAAAGTTTGAATTCTTCCGGGCTCCAGCTTCCCAATCCCGAGCCGGAAATCTGAATATCTGTCCCCCTTAAAATCTGAGAGGATAATTGAATTATATCACCACCCATACCTCCTACGGAAACCAATCTTGTTTTATGGGAAAAAGTTCCGTCTCCTTTCAACGCAGATAAAAGGAGTTCTGTTGAATGCCCCCAAACATAATCTATAACAATATCAATCGGTGTCTTACTGTGAATATCTTTAATTTTCCGTTTAAAATTTTCATCATTCACATTCAGGGAAATTACTTCATCAGCTCCGACAGTATGGAGAGATGATAAAATCTCTTCATTTCTTCCTGTAACAATTACTTTTTTAGCACCATAAATTTTAGCTATCTGAATTGCCACCTTCCCTGTAATTCCGGTAGCTCCGTTGATCAAAACCACTTCGCCGGTTTTTAATTTTGCTTTAAACTGTAAGGCCATCGCTGACCCCATGACTGCGTTGGGTAAAGCTGCTGCTGTTGAAAAATCAAGACCTTCCGGAATGGGTACAATAAGTTTTTTTTCAGCCACTGCCTTTTCTGCAACAGTTCCTTTTTTACTGAAAAAATAAACAGCAACTCCATTTTTCAGAAAACCGACTCCATCACTCCCGATCAGTTTGGGTTTTTGCTCTTCGTTTTCTGTAGAATAATGTTTTCCACTTGCTCTCGCTCTGTCAAGATGTTTTATAGCGGCTGCTTTTACTGCTATTAAAACTTCATTGTCATTGTTAATTTCCGGATCTTTATAATCTGTATATTGTGGAGTTCCTCCTTTTTCAAGTATTACGGCTGCTTTCATTATTTTAATTTTCTAACAAAATTAAGTGGAAGCGGGATCCGAAACGATAACAAATGTTATCAGTTTAAATTAATTCTCTTTTAAAATTTTAGTTTTTATCCTGCTGAGATGCACTTTTGTAATTCCCAGATAAGAAGCGATATAATGCTGGGGAACTCTTTTGATGATTTCAGAATGTTCTTTACAGAGATCCTGATATCTTTGTTGTGGTGTATCTTTAATAAAAGAAAGAAAGTGTTTCATATAATCGAATGTCCTTTCAAAAACAGCATCCATAAGGGATTTTCTGAACTCCGAATTTTCATATACCTTTTCCAAAATGCGGTCAACCGTTTCTTTATCAACCTGCCATAACACACAGTGTTCAATTGTTTCAAAGGACATCATACTAGGAAGACCTTTCTTAAAACTTTCAAGGGATGAAAACAAGGTATTTTCCATGAAGAACTGAAAGGTAACATCTTTACCGTCGTTATTATACCATGCCCTTACAATTCCTTTTTCTACAAAATAAGCATGATGGGAAACCTCATTCTCTTTTAAAAGAATCGTTTTTGCAGGAACTTCCATACGCTTAAAGTTTCCCATAAACGGATCTGTTATTTCCTGGGGAAAGGGAAACCTTTTTTTCAGATGTTCAAACATATTGTAAAATAAAAGAACGAAACCAAGGCTCCGTTCTTACTTATTTAAATTAGGCTTTTAATCTTAGCAATAATATCATCTCCCAGTTTATCCGCTTCTTCCTGCGATTTTGCTTCTGTATAGATTCTGATGATAGGTTCTGTATTCGACTTACGTAAATGTACCCAGTTATTTTCAAAGTCTATCTTTACTCCATCCACCGTAGAAACTTCTTCATTCTGGTATTCTTTTTCCATTTTGGCCAAAAGATCATCCACATTAATTTCCGGAGTCAATTCAATTTTCTTTTTACCCATGAAATAGCTTGGATATCCGGCTCTCATCTCGGAAACCGTTTTATTTTCTTTTGCCAGATGAGTCAGGAAAAGAGCTACTCCTACTAATGAATCTCTTCCGTAGTGTAATTCAGGGTAGATGATTCCTCCGTTTCCTTCTCCCCCGATCACTGCATTTTTCTCTTTCATAAGGGTTACCACATTTACTTCTCCTACTGCGCTTGCAAAATATTCTGAATTATGGTTTTGAGCCACATCCCTCAGGGCACGGCTTGATGAAAGGTTAGAAACAGCCACTCCATTTTTATTTTTCAGTAAATAATCCGCTACGGCTACAAGGGTATATTCTTCTCCGAACATTTCTCCTTTTTCATCTATTAAAGCTAATCTGTCCACATCCGGATCTACAACAATTCCAACATCTGCTTTTTCTTTTTTTACAAGTCCACAAATATCTCCCAAATGTTCTTTTAGAGGCTCGGGATTGTGTGGAAACTGCCCGTTGGGCTCACAGTATAATTTTATTGTTTCACAACCCAGTTTATCCAATAACATTGGAATAGCAATTCCTCCTGTAGAGTTTACAGCATCCAGAACTACCTTAAATTTCTTTTCTTTGATTGCATCTACGTCTACCGTCGGTAAGTCCAAGATCTGCTGAATATGAATATCAAAAGCATCATCTCTGGTTTCATATTGACCAAGGTCATCTACCTCAGCGTAATTGAAATCTTCATTTTCGGCAAGAGCCAGTACATCAGCTCCGTTTTCACCGCTTATAAATTCTCCCTTTTCATTTAACAGCTTTAAAGCATTCCATTGTTTAGGATTGTGGGAAGCGGTAAGGATAATTCCCCCGTCAGCTTTAAGCTCCGGAACCATAATCTCCACAGTCGGTGTTGTGGACAGTCCCAGATCTACCACATTAATTCCCAGCCCCTGCAATGTTGCAGTTACCAAAGAAGATACCATTTCTCCTGAAATTCTGGCATCTCTTCCTATAACCAGTGTTAAGTTTTTTTTATTATTTTTATTCTGAAGCCAGGTACCGAAAGCGGATGCAAACTTAACGATATCAAGCGGGGTAAGATTATCATTTACTTTTCCTCCTATTGTCCCTCTAATACCTGAGATACTTTTAATTAACGACATTGTTAGTGCTTTATTTATATTCATTTAAAGATAAACATAACGATTATCTTTCTGTTTAAAAACTAAACAAAATTAGAGATTATTTGTCAAAATACATACGAAAGTTATGAACAGCCACAATCTTTATCGCAGCCGGACCGCTTTGAGCTGAATTTTTTAGGGGCGAAATTCTTCCTTAAAATCCTGAATAAAGAATAGCAGGCAAACCCTACCAACAATGCAACCAGCACATATTGAATAATCAATGAAGAGCTCATTATTTTAAAATTTGATAGATAAACATAGACACAAAGTATGCCAAACCACTCATCATTACCACCTGGAAAGCTGTCCATTTCCAGCTTTTGGTTTCTCTGTACACTACGGCAATCGTAGAGACGCACTGCATGGCAAATGCGTAAAACAAAAGTATCGAAACTCCGGTAGCGAAGCTGAATACTTTTTCTCCGTTCGGCTTCACATCATGTCTCATTTTATCGATCACTTTCACCTCCGGAGCATCATCATCCAAACTATATAAAGTAGACATAGTGCCTACAAATACTTCTCGTGCCACAAAACTTGTTAATATTCCCACTCCCATCTTCCAGTCATATCCTAATGGTTCTATAGCCGGTTCTATGGCTTTACCCATTTTAGCTAAATAAGACTGCTCCAGATGTACATCAGAGGCAACAATCTGATCCGGCCGTTGCTTAGGTCCGAAATAGCTTAAAACCCAGATAATAATACTGACAATGAAAATTATTTTTCCGGCTCCGGTAATAAATTCCCAAACTTTTCCCAACACAATTTTAAAATCATATCCGAAAAGAGGCTTTTTATAAGTCGGCAGGTCCATTACCAGATAGGTTTTTCCTTTATCTTTAATAAACCCTTTTAAAATAAGAGATGAAAACAGGGCTACCAAAAACCCCAGAAGATACATTCCCATCAGCACTAATGCTTTGTACTGAATTCCCAGAAATGTCCCGTCGGTAATAATCAGTCCGATAATAATACTATAGACCGGAAGCCTTGCCGAACAGGTCATGAACGGAGTGACTAAAATCGTTAATATTCTTTCTCTTATATTTTCAATATTCCTTGTGGAAATAATCGCAGGAATAGCACAAGCAGTCCCTGAAACCAGTGGAACAATACTTTTTCCGTTCAGCCCGAACGGACGAAGGAATCGGTCCATCAAGAAAATAACTCTCGCCATATATCCTGAATCTTCCAGCAGATATAGAAAGTATAAAAGGATTCCAATCTGGGGAGCAAAAATAACAATTCCCCCAATCCCCGGAATAATTCCATTGGAAATTAATGAATTAACCGGACCTTCGGGTAAATGCTCACCCGTAAATCCTGATGCCCAAGAGAAGAAATTATCAATCCAGTTCATGGGATATTCTGCAAGAAAGAAAACACTTTGGAAAATAATCAGAAGAATGATCAAGAATACAACATAACCCCAGAATTTATGAACAAGTATTTTGTCCAGTTTTTCTGTCAGTAATTCTTTAAACTGAGGTTTTTTAGAAATTACATTCGCTAATATCTTATCTACCTGCTGGTATCTTCTCACCGTTTCCTGAACTTGTAGTCGTTTAGGAACCAGGCTTTTAACCTCTGGGAAATTTAATAAATCCCCGAGAGATTCTATTTTTTTCAGCTCCATATCGGAAGATAGTATCATCCAGGCTTTGTAGTCATTTTCAATTCCCTGATGAGCAGATACTTTTTTAAGAAAGTCTTTATGCTCAACCGGTATTTCGAAAAAGGGCAGAACAGACTTCTGGAATTCACCATTAAAAACAGCCTCACGGATTTCATCAATTCCTATGTGTTCTTTCGCATTAGTTTGAATCACCTTAATATTCAATGATTCTGAAAACTTAGAAATATCAATATTAATTCCCCTTATTTCCGCCTGGTCAATCTGGTTTACAACCAATAAAACAGGAATTCCAAGATCCTGGATCTGTTGAAATAACAATAAACCCCTTTTGAGACTTAAGGCTTCCAATATGTAAATAACTCCGGAATATTTATCCTGTTCATCGATAAGAAATTTTGAAAAGATGGTTTCATCCTCAGAACTTGGATAGATACTATAGGAACCGGGTAAATCTATGATTTCAACTTCTTCGTTTTTATAGGTATAAGTTCCCGAATGGCTTGCCACCGTTACTCCTGCATAATTTCCCGTTTTCTGCTTTTTATTGCAAAGTGCATTAAAAATCGTTGACTTCCCTACATTAGGATTTCCTACCAGAAGAACCTGTTTTTTTTTATTTTCCTGCATTAATTCAGATATTCTACAATGATATAATCTCCTTCTTCTTCACGAAGAGCAATACGGCTTTTTTCCTCTCCAAACTCTACATACATGGGTCCGCTAAAAGGTGCCTGATATAAAATCTTAAAAACGGTTTCGGGTAAAAGTCCCATTTCAATAATTTTATTCGGCATTTTCAGATGATCATTATCATATCCCATAATCTTCCCCAGTTTATTTTTAGGAAAGTTACTCAGCTTATGTAAATCTTTATTCTTCAAAGCCCTAGTGTTTTGTTTATGCAAATATACGCTATTTA
>NZ_JALAHD010000052.1 GCF_022712095.1 Chryseobacterium sp.
ATATTGTTAAATGTACATCATTGGAAATCAGGAATATGATTTGATGCCTGAATACTAAGGTAGGAAGTGTGATAAGGAATAAAGTTTTTTATCATATGTTTAAATTAGTGGTACAAATGTAAGCAAAAATAGGAGGATAAAACATATGATACTTCTCAATACATGATAAAAGCCGTCTTTGTTTTGTACAGACGGCTTTTATGATATATTATAAATTATTTGAAGTTGTAAAAAATCACAGTTTGGCAATCTTCAGTGCCGATGTAAAGTTGATGCCGGATGCACCTGATCCTACGATGAAATTTTGAGAAGACTTGATACTTTCTTCCGAATCTGTACTTACTTTTACAAAGCTTAATGGATGTTTTTCACTTTATTGAGATCTGTAATTGAATTTAAATAGCTAATAATAGATATGCTATTCGATTACAGAAATCTGACACAGCCTTATAAAAGAAAAAGAGAATTTGCAGTCTGCAAACTCTCTCATGTATTTTGTATTTCTTTATCCCTTTTCTACAGGATTAGATATTCTATGAACCAACCTATTTTAAAATTTCCTGATCATAAAGCAGATTGTCATCTTCATCAAAACTTATTATAAGCACTTTATATTGCTTAGCTGTATCATTGTTATAAAATTTAATTCTCGGAGGAACATAATCACTGTCAAACAAATTAGGATTCCAATATAGGGTTTCTCGGGTATCGTTTTCTATTTTCTTTGGAGAATCATCTTCATTAAGTATTTCAATAGGAAACTCTGAAGGCTTATCATAGCCCTTTATAGTTGAAAAGTTATTTTTTTGTGCTTCCTTTTCGGTGTTTTTAGATTTCATATTGCCTCTCATGGTATAGATTGCTACTGCATTCCCTATCAATCCTGATTCTTTAATAACTTTTACCATGGCAATATTGCTAATGGGAAGGCTTGTGATCATGCTGACGTCGGTAGGGATCTCATCCAGATATAACTTAGCCTGTTGTCCCCGAATATAGGGAACATTCTCTCCGGAACTGTTTCTTTGAAAGGTCAGCCCTGCAGCTCTTCCCTGTAACCAGTCTAATATATTGGTTGATCCTATAGCATGCTGATCTTCATTTACAAAATCAAATATGGTAGAATTGATTGAATTAAACATTCCCGTAGAGAGTTCTTTGTTGAGCTCTTCTTTCGGATCTGTCTTTTTTACCAATTTTACTTCTTCAATTTGTTCATAATGATCATCGGTTTTTCTGATGTTTTTCTGGGTGTTAATAGCTCGGGAAATCGTTGGAGAAATTTTATGTCCACCTGATTTTACCAGTTTATATTTGGTAGTAGGAAAATTACCTTTAAACGGAGTGGGATTTACCAGTGGTTCTATCGTAACGAACAGATTATCCGTATCCATTTGTTTGTTGTTTTCTGAATTGGCAAATAATGAAACATTCAGAGGTTCATTGAAGTTCAGATGGTCTAAATAAAGATATCCGTTTTGATCTGTTCTGGACGGATTAATAGAAGGCTCGTTATCACCTAATTTCAGTACTAAACTTACACTGCTGTCTTTCATCAGAGAATTATTCTTAAGAGGTTTTATCCTGTAAGACAGAAACTGGGAATTGATGGTAGTGGGGGGAACAGATCCGCTGAGTAATGAATTCCAGTTAAATCTTTTCCAGCTTTCAGAAATAAGCAAAGCATCCAGAGCTTCAGCATTGGCATTTTTAGAGAAGTATTGTGCCGGACTGTCTATTTTGGAAGTAAAGTCTCCCGTTAGCCAAAGGCTGCTCAGTATATTTTCCTCTTCCGGTTTGTTGCTTCCGTCATCTTCACTTACCAGAACAGTATAGTTTTTAAAATAGGACTCAGGGGAAATGTCAATGCTATTGAAAGCCCTTGGTGAATGGTTGAGACTCTTACCGATAATTTCAGCTTTCTCAATCTTTAAATCATTAGGCTTTATAAAACATAATCGTTGGGCAACCAGATGATCCTGCTCATCAAAAATAGCTAATTGTAAGACAGCATTGGCTCCATTGCTTATTTTTGTAGGAATAAGGCTGGAAACTTCATTCATCGACTGCGGAACATTGGCTTTATAAGCCAGATGATTACTGATGGTTCCAATGATCTTGTAATTCTGTAGCTGTTGTTTTAAATTAACTCCTTTTAAAGTATATTTAATTCTTTCCTTAGAACTGTGAACTTCTAAACTGATCCCACTGCCTGCCACTTCTGGCAAATCTATGGTCTGTTTTTTTCCTATATTATCCTGAATAATGATCTGATATTTTTTTCCTAAAACCGGAGTTATTGTAAAAGAGGCTACATTTCTGTCAAAAGAGGTGAATGTAGTGACCGGTGTACTGGGATTTTTTGTGTCTATTACTTTTCCATTCCAGTGTTCCGGCAAAGAAGTGTTCCCTGATAATCTTACAGCGAATTTCGTAGAGATGCCGTTGATGAAACTTCCACCTTCAGGAAAGGCTTTGGCAGACCAGTCCGGATTTTTATCAATCTCTAATGTTTCTGCGTCATGGGGATTATAAATGGGGATTGTTTTTACAATCTGGAAGTCTTCACTGAAATTGGTCATATAAGGAGTATAGGCCCTTATGAAGTAAACCTGCTCCGGAAGGTCTTCCTTGAGCTGGAAATCCCCGCTGCCTTCACCATTGGTAAGAAGTATTGTTTTCCAGTCTATTAATTTTTTGTCAGAGCCATATAATTCAACAAATAGGGTGGTAGACAATGCAGTACGGTTATAGCCGTTGAATACGAAACTTTTAAACCATATCTGATCACCAGCTACATATTCTGGCTTATCAGTAAGGATATATACCTTTTCCTGGTCGTAATGATTTTCAAGGATGGTGATTGCTTTTTCTAATTGAGTCTGAGCAAATACAGGCTGTACAGTTGAAATAAGCAACAGGAAAAACATGTTTTTCATAGAAATCTCAGCGCATTTTAGTGCGGTACTAAATTACTGAATTAAAGATTTCAAAAGCTGATATCATCTTCTAATTTAATAATTTAAGGATATTTTAACTAATTATTGGCGCTTAGATAAAAAAAAGCACTGCTTAAGATAAGCGTGCCTTTTGATTTTCAGTTTATAGAATGTGGTCACAATACCATTATTCTATCCATAGATGCCCTACAGAATAGGTTCTGGCTTTACCTGCCACCATCACTCTTTTATCTTTGTTTTCACAATAGAGCTGACCGCCTCTTTCTGACAGCTGACGGGCAAAAAGCTTATCTTTCCCAAATCTTGATGACCAGAACGGAATGAGTGAGCAGTGTGAAGAGCCTGTTACAGGATCTTCAAGGATGGACGACTGTGGTGTAAAGTATCTTGAAACAAAATCACTGTCAGTACCCGGTGCTGTTACCACTACACCTCCTGGGTCTAGGTTGATAAGGTCCAGTACGGATCTTTGCACTGTGATTTTTCTGATCTCTTCCTCAGATTCATATACCAGCACATAGTCCCTGGATTTGAAGACCTCTTTAGGCTGTATATTGAGGGATTGGGCAATAGTATCGGGAAGCACAGCAGGTTCAGGCATTCTTGACGGGAAATCCATATAATAAAATCCGTCCTTTATATCGACTGTAAGTTCACCGCTTTTGGTTTCAAAAACGATTCTGCTGTTCTGGTAGTTTAAGTGGGAAATCATACAATGAGCGGAGGCAAGGGTAGCATGTCCGCATAAATCCATCTCTATTTCAGGGGTAAACCATCTCAGATGAACGGTATCACCATGATCGATAAAGAAAGCCGTTTCTGCCACGGCATTTTCACAGGCTATTTTTAAGAGAGTTTCATCGGGTAACCAGTTTTTTAACGGGACCACACACGCAGAATTTCCACGGAAAATCTCTTCTGTAAAAGTATCTATCTGAAATAATTCCAGCTTCATGATTATTAAATTTAGGTGTGCAAAGGTAATTTATTTCTGAAAAAAAAACTTTTAAATTATCTGTATTTTATGATTTGCTGTAGAGCCTATTTTATTATAAAAATGACTGATTTAAACAATTTTTCATAACTCCAAAGTCAGAAGACTCAGAAAATGAGAAATGAATAAGGAACGTGAAGCTCATAACAGTACAGCTATTAAAAATTACTTGAGAAGATACCAGACTAAAGCAGCTATTCCGGCATACGCGGTAACCGTAATAATATCAGCTATAGGTTGTGAAAAACGCTTTTCCGCAATTTTCTCACTATTGATCTGGTTCTTATGGAACTTCAGAATTTTATTAGAGTTGCGAACCGGATGGGCTACCAGACTGTCACCCTCCCATCTGTCAACTATTATTTTATAGTTTCCGCGATCTGTCTTGATCCTGACATTTTTTCCTGAGCTAACCTCCTGCTGAACATCCACTGGAAGAGGCATTTGTTGTGCGTTCTGGTTTTGGGATTCACCTGCTGCGCCTTTCTTTGGTACAGAATTATTTACAGGATCGGCTCCCTTTTTAGATTCCTTCTTATTGTCAGCCATTGGATCCACCCGCTTTTTTACCTGGTAAGTATAACAACTGGTGAGGGAAAATAATAAAATGATAAGATAAAAATTCTTTCGCATGATCCAAATTTAATAATTTAACGGAATATTTGGTGTTTTCTTTTGAAAGATGGTGATAAAAA
>NZ_JALAHD010000053.1 GCF_022712095.1 Chryseobacterium sp.
GAATTACTACATGAAATCGTAGAATTACTACAAAAAATCAGATTTGTGTTTAAATGTTTTTGAGATTGAAATGAGGAAACTATCTTTGCTATACCAAATCACAAAATATTAATTTAGAAAAATTTGCAAATTATGGCAGCAAACTCAAGAGGAATCTTAAAATTCAACGGAAGCGAAGGACAAAAACTATTAAAGTTAAACTATAGTGTTTCCAGATCAACTGACGTTTCAGGACGAGTAGCATCAGATCCATCTAACGCGATCATTAAGCTTACTATAGAAGCTACAGAAAAATCAGATATCTTAGAAAGTCTATTGAACGGTAAATACAAGCCTACAAGTGGTGAAATTACCTTCAACAAATCTCACGAAGAAGGAACATTGATTACTTTGAACTGGGAAAACGGATATGTTATTCAACATGAAGTAGACTTCGATGCAATTGACAGTAACAATATGCTGATCAGCTTTATCGTAAGTGCAGAGAAGATTAACTATGGTAATGCTGCCTATGAGGGAGTATGGCCTGGTAACTAATAATAAAATCATCTTAGTAAAATAACAATTGGTACAGAATAGTTAATCCTCCGGGTGGCTATTCTGTTTTTTCATTTGAAATTAGGATAATCAATAGGTGACAATTGTATATTTTGATTTCATATTATTATTCATTTAAAAACACTGAGGTAATGATACAAAATAATAATTCTTCAAAAATATTAGATTCCAATAAAGTTAATGATTCTATCAATTCTGAGGTTAGCGAAAAAATAGAATCAAAAACTCAAAAGATAACAAAAAAACTTGCAGAAGTACAGAACTATGCGGGAACAGCTAATAATACCGCTAACATGTTCATGAATCAGACACTCCAGCCGAATACTTCTACTGTAACAGAAGAGTCTTTCTGGGCAAAACAACCTACGTCCGGAATACATAATCTGGCGGGAATCATTGAAAATCAGATTTTAGGGATCAATAGAGTGGTAAAGCTTGAGATTATCGTAGAAGGAAAAACAATCAGTCATTTTAAGCATTTTAAATTATCTCAGAGTGTGATTAAGCACCATGAGTTTTTTTTAATGTTAGCCCATGATACACTAGGGAATCAGGAAAACCATAATCTGGAAGAGGCCCAGAACTTTCTGGGAAAGCGTCTTACGGTAGTTTTTAAATATAAAGATGTAATAGAAGGCCCGGAAAGAAATTTTGTAGGTGTTGTTACTGAAGTAGGGTTCAGTCAGGAAAAAGGAAGTTTAGGAAATATAATTCTAAAAGGTTCAAGCCCTACGGTCTTGTTAGATACTGCCCCTCATATTCAGAGTTTTGGAGGAGCGCAACAGATCAGTCTGAACAGTATTGCGGACCAGGTAATACGTGAAGGATTGGAGCAGAATAAATTTGATTTCAGAGTGGATGCGCAGTACGGAAATGTTTCGTACAGCTCACAATACGAAGAAACACACTATAATTATCTTGCCAGAATGGCGGAAGCATATGGAGAACAGTTTTTTTATGATGGGGAAGTCCTGCATTTTGGTAAACTGCCTCCTCAGGAAAAACCTGTTAAACTAACCTATGGAAGTAGTGTAAATGATGTAAAAGTAAGAATGAAGGCTCAGCATGTAAACCCTACATTCTATGGTTATAATAGTAGTAAAAATGAAAAGCTGACAGCAGGAAGCTCAAAAATTAACCATACTTCAGATATAGCTAAAAGAGCCTATGAAATTTCTGAAAAGACATTTACAACTCCATCATTAAGAATAGCTCCGATAAAAGCATCTACATTTATGGATATTGATGCTTCCCAAAAAGGAACGGCGGGAAGTAAGGCTTCCGAAGTTTTTGTGACTTCGGGTACCACTACAGTTCCTTTTTTATATCCTGGATGTATAGTGGATATGGAAATGCGTAAAACGGGAACTAACCAAACTTCTTATTTTACCAAACTGATGATTACAGAGGTAACTCATGAAGTAGATGCCAGAGGGTACTATACAGGAACTTTTGAATCAATTGCTTCAGATACAGGATTTATTCCCCGCCCGGAATTTCATTTTCCAAAAGCGGAGGCACAATTTGCTAAGGTGATATCGAATACAGATCCTCTGAATCAGGGAAGAGTTCAGGTACAGTTTGACTGGCAGAACGGACAAAGCACTACAGAGTTTGTCCGCGTAATGACCCCTGACGGTGGAAGTAGTGATAAAGTAAGCAAAAATAGAGGCTTTATGGCTATTCCGGAGGTGGGAGATCAGGTAGTGGTAAATTTTGTTCATCAGCATCCTGACCGCCCGTTTGTAATGGGAGGAATGTTCCATGGTGGTGTTGGAGGCGGTGGTGGTGCCGGTAACAATATCAAAAGTTTAAGCAGCAAAAGCGGAAATATTATCCAGCTTAATGACGGTGCCGGAATCGAAATCAAAGATAAAAGCGGAAATCATGTAACATTGAGCGGATCCGGGGATATTACAACATTGGTAAGTAAGGATAATAATGAAGATATCGGAAAAAATCATACAACAAATGTAGGTACAAAAACCACTATAAATGTAGGGAAAGGAAAGAGTGTTTTAACGATGGATAACGCAGGGAATGTAAAGATTACCTGTGAAACGGAAATAAAATTTGAAACTGGAAATAGTTCTATTACGATGAAGAAAGATGGAACAATTGATATTAAAGGTAAAAAAATTACAATTGACGGCTCTGAAAATGTGAAAGTTGTTTCTGCTGCGAATGTAGAGGTAAAAGGAAGTGGTTCTGCTAAAGCAAACTTTAATGGTAAGACCAAAATTACAGGAAGTTCTGTAGATATTAATTAATTATGGAGGTTCATAAATATCCTGTGAAAGAAGGAGATACGTTAGAATCAATTGCAGCTGAATTGGGTTTAGGTAGTAAAGAATTAAAAAAATATCATAATACTAATTCAAGACCGCATGAATGGATTACAGAGGATAATAATTTATCTAAATGGATAAATATACTCTATATTCCCGATTCAATTGATAATTTGAAGAATCATAAAAATTCTTTAAAAACTCTTGATCTCGTTCAGAAGGAAATAGAACTCAATACATATTCCATCACCCAGAAAATAGATTTAAAGGTTTCAGGAAGTAGCCTTATAGATTCCGAAACCTATATGTCTTGGAATTACAAAAAGAAAAGAAAGAATGATACTTTTATTGGTGAATTGGAACAAGTATTTCATCAGGTAAAATATGTAAAGTCTATCTATAGAGCTTTAACTGAATACTTGCAGAAATTTAATAAACCTTTAGAGCATATAGTAGTAGAATTATCTGATACAGGAGAGGTTAGTGGAATAAATAATCAGGAGGAAATTAAAGACCGGTGGACTGAGCTTAAAAGAGAGCTGGTTTCTACATTAGGAAATACCTTAGAGGAAAAAAATATGTTGGAAAGTGGAGATCAAGATTTTTCAAATACTTTACCTTTAATAAAAAATAATATTTTATATGCATTATTTTTTACAGATCTATATAAGAAACATGAAATCAATGATCGGTTTGATGGAGGAGAAAAAAGAATCTATCCATCCCAGATTTTCAACAATGAAAATTCTCATATCATAACTAAAAAAAAAGTTGAAAGGGAAAATAAGATCATAAAGATTAAATTGTATTCAGAGAATGATCCTTTAAAGAACAGTCATCTACAGACTATTTATAATGATAAATTAAGAGCCTTCTTACAGGAAGATTGTAATTATATGATGACCTGGTCCGTAGAATATAACTTTGACATTGAAACCGGAGAGATGTTATTATGTAATTCTAAAATTAAAGAGCAAACAGGCAATAATTATTGTCATACTACAGAATATAATATAGAATTAAAAAGAGATTAAAGTTATGGCTAAGTTATATGTACCAGATGGAGCATGGCTTGTATGTTCTGATGGAATGAAAAAACAACAGATAAAAGTAACAAGCCAAAGCAAGATCAATATAGCCGGAGCACATTTACAGGCTACTGTGGATGATCGTCCTGGAGGAAACTTTATTTGTGGAAAAATGGCTATAGCAGGTGCTATTATCGGTGCTGTAGCAGGTCTGGCATTAGTGGCAGGGTCAATCATCACAGGGGGTGCACTGGCTGTTGCTGCCTGTGCGGCAGTAGGTGCGGCAGCAGGTGTCGGAGTTTCACTTATACCTTCTATTTGTGGAATGTTATTGAAAGATTGGACTCCTTTCGATAGCAATGTACTCATTACAAAAAAGCATCCTATAATGGAAAACTCACAGATACCATGCCGGTTAGGTGGAAATGTAATGATTCTCTATTCAGAGAAGGCAGCAGATGAATTTACAGATATTACACTCGCGAGAACGGGAGTAAACGTTTTAGGAGTTATTGCGTTATCTTACATACTTTATCCTGCTTTATCTGCTATAGGAACTACAGCAGTAACGGCAAAAACGACTATAGCAACTTTTGGATGGGGAGCAGGCGCAAATTATCTTGGAGGGGTTACATTAGCAGGAGTAACAGCATACGGAGTAGGATGGTCATTGGATCAGGGGAAAGGGGTAATATATTCTTCTGTCCCTACAGGAGAGGGAACAACATTAAAGAACTATATTGATGGTTTTGAATCTGAACCGGAGAAGATTGTACAAAATCATGCTGCAGTAGGTTCAGATGGAGATAAAGCTCTTTATGAACATACCAATGATGTTGGTGGTGCAACAGGGGTGGGAAAAGATACTGTAGGAAACAGAACATCAGAGTATACTGTTACAGAGAGAAGTACTTCCGTACGTTTAGACGATATTGAAGAACATGGTGTTACTACACGTACAGAATCAGGACGTGTGCAGGGGGCAGTTGAAGGTAGAAATCCTGTTGTTCAGCAGGGTACAAACGTCACTAATCAAGATTTCGGAGGACGATATCAAGAGATAGAGCAAACGACAACAACTACAAATTCACAGTACAGAAGTAACACCTTTGATTATAACTCGGTAAAAGAAACAGTAGGTACTAGTTTTAAGAATGGACTTTCCGATAATTTTGGAAAACCTACTTTTAGTACCAAAGATGGAGTAAGCAAAGGAGGTTTTTATATTGGGTTATTGCAGGATGCTTACAAAGGCATAACCAATTTTATATTGAAGGGACAGGCAGAAGATCTTATGAATGCATTAAAAAATGAAGAAGCTGAAGCAAGAGCAAAAATAAACGTACTGGCAGGGAAAGACTAAATGAGCATAAAGATAAATACTTTTGTTATTGAAAAATTTTTTTTAATCCTTTGGGGCTTTTATCTTTTATATACTTTGTTGCAAACAGGTTATGATTTTAGCCACCTTAAACATGAGAAATGGGAGAATGCCGAAAATCAAACCAAAGTATATTCCAGTAGAAGAAGTACTACGGTTACTTATACTTTTGTGAAAAACGAGATAAGTATAAGTAGAAAATACCCGGGATTAATTGAAGGGTTAAATACCTGGCTGTGGAATATAGATAAAAATAAGAATAAGGAGAATATTTCTTTTTATGTAAGAGAAAAAGACTTTCAGATGATCAAGGGGTATAGTATGACTCACAGATCTGATGAAATAAAACCGATTCCTTTTTTTGGATTAAGAAAAATTGATGAGGTTCCTGTAAAGTTCTTGCTGATATTAGATATTTGGAAATATTATTATAGTTGGTTGGTCTTTATACTGGTTATCATCATTCCCATGGGTATTATATATTTAGCCAAAAAAATTAAAAAACTGGAAGTTATAGAAGAAAAAAAAACTGGACCTTTTTGGGATTATTATATTTGGTTGATCATACTTTTCAGTGTCTTAAATTTAATAATATAATATGAAAAAGACTTTACAAATTATTTTAGGATTAATAGCTCTTGGTTTTTTAATCATTATTGTAAAGGAGAATTTCTTTACATCTGCAGAGACAAAATCATATAACGAGGGTTGGGAAGCCTATGAAAAACAGCAGTATGAATTAGCGGTTTTTCATCTTAATCATGTAAATCAGGAGAAATATCCTGATGTATCGGTTGCTTTAGGTTCCTCTTATCTGAAACTGGGAAATTATAATGAAGCAATTACTTACTTAAAGAAGGCTTATGATAAAGGATATGGGAAAGGTTCTCCGGATTATGATAAAATATTAAATTCTTTAGGTATCGCTTATATGAATGTAAAGGAATTTTCAAAGGCTAGAGACCTTTTACAACAAGCTGATAAATTAGGAAATCCTATGAGTAAGCATAATCTTCAAGTATTAGATTCTTTGGAGCAAATTCGGAGTTTAGAATAAAAAAATAATATAGTTTGCAACAGAAAAAGAAGGACAGGTAACAATAAGTAGAAGTTTAATAATCTAAATTCTTAATACATGGGATTTGAAAAACATCAAGAAGATCTATCTGATTTATCCGGTTTTAAATATGCCTGGTATAAAGAAGGGCATTATACCATTACTACAAAATCATATCTTACCCTCGGGAAAGGAAAGGCTAATGAAACAGAAATAGAAGAAGACTGGTGTATCAATCCTTTAGAATATGGGCATTTGACCATAAATTCGTCCACTCCTAAATATATTAAAGTGGATGGACAGATGAAGCCTTTTTATGAAATTCTTGAAAAGGTAAATAAAGCAACCGATGTTCTGAAATTTTTTTTAAGTGCCGATAAAAGTATTGAAAAGGTTGAAAATAAAGAAGAGATCCTAAATAAATGGCAGGAAATAAAAAAAGACCTTCGCTTTTATGAACTTGTTCGCAATAGCTATAATGAGTTTATTAGTGCTTATGATAAAGAGTTTACTCAAATAGATAATAATATTATACATAATTTATTATACCAGATTGTATTTTATCCCCTGCCTGTATTTGATCAGGGTGATATTAATTCTAAAATGCCGGATAGAACAGTATTGTCTACTTTATTTCCCGGGCAGAAAATTGACTATAGTTCAGAATATGAAATTTCGAAAGTATCCGGAAAAGGATATAAAGTATTGTTAAGAGGAAAAGGAAAAAATAATATACCCGAATTCAATAGAATTTACGAAAAGAATTATCAGACTACTTTGAAAATTCCAATGGATTATGATTATCATTTGGAAGGAGAATATATTTATAATGAAGATTCTGTTGTATCAGAAATCATGTTTCATGTGAAAGAGCAGCTTAATACAGAGATGCTTTATGTTTGTAGGTATCATATTAAATTAAACAACCATTAATAAGAAACAATGAGTCAATTATATATAGCACAAGATACTCCGCTTACCTGCAGTAAAGGGCGAAGGCTCATAGGGATTGGAGTAAGTTCCCAATCTTCCGTAAAGCTGAAAAATACGAATAAGCTTATGGCCACAGAGGACGATCGTTTTAAGGACAATTTTATCTGTCCCGAAATGATGGTAGCAGGTGCTGTAGCCGGAATAGCTGTAGCTGCAGCTTTTTCAGGAGGATTTTTTGTAATGGCTGCCGCTGCCTGGGCCGGAAGTGCACTTATAGATGACTGCCTGAATATATGTTCTTTCTTATGTAAAGGCAGTGATTGGAAGAAAACCCATTCTAAAGTAAAAATTGAAAATAAAAAACCTTTATTGCAGCATTCTAGTTTAGACTGCTTTATCGGAGGAAAAATAACTTTTCATTTACCCATAGCCCAGTTACAGGAGGCTTTGACGGCCAGTAAAATGGCACAGAATTCTTACGAGGATAATAATGAAAATACAGTAATAGATGGGTATTCCCGCATAAATACAGAAAGTCAGGAGGAGTTGGATAAATTGTTTGGTGACGGGGTACTTTCCCCAAAAGATTTTAATACTAATAAGGATGATGGTTTCTTCTCCTCCCTATACTATAATGATGAAACCAAAGAGTATTTTGTTGCATTCAGGGGTTCGGAAGCAGGAGATCAGTTTGTTAAAGACTGGTTCATAGAAGATGGAGGGCAGGCTTTTGGCTTTAATACTCCTCAAATTGAAAAAACCAGAAGTCTTGCGGAGAAAATGGATGAGGCTACAAATGGGAATGTTGTATTTACAGGACACTCATTAGGTGGAGGGAATAGTGCGATGGCTGCTTATTACACGGGACTCCCGGGTTATACTTTTAATGCGAGAGGAGTACATGATAATACATTGGAGTACCTTGATGAGAGAGGAGCGGCAGGATCCACTTCCAATATTATTAACTACAGTACCAGTAATGATATTCTGAACGGGCTACAGAATAACAGGGAAGGTTTGCTTGCCACATTATCTTTTTCGAGAATTCCGCTTCTTAATAAAGTGGCTCTTTTCGGAGGGCTTACCGGAGCAGCACCACGTGCTTTAGGAGAACAAAATGAAATATTTGGATATATACCAGATAACGAAGGGTTGGGAATCAGTACTTTAGGTAGCGGGCATGGTGACTATGTCAATGCAATGGAAGCTATGATTGCCACTATCAATATAGATGTTCAAGCTAATACTATGTAATATGAAATCAATAATTTTAATACTTTTTTCCATTATGACACTCTTATCCTGTTCAGACTTTAGTCTCAGATCGCGTAAAAAAGAAAACAGAAGTCAATATCCGCCTTCAGAAATGTTTAAAGGAGATGGTTTGCTGGCAGCTCAAAAGATGTTTGAAGGAGATCTTGCCGGAATGGAGCAGATAATTAAAGATAAAAAATTACCTCTGGATCAATTACAGGAAAAAAAAGGATATACCTTATTGATGTACGCATCTATCATTGAGGATTTAAAAGCCATGCGAAGATTGTTAGAATTAGGTGCCGATCCTAATATTGTAATTCCCGATGAAGGTTTTAGTACTCCTTTAAACCATGCGGTAGCCCTTAATAATTATGAGATGCTTGAATTACTTTTCAGCTATGGAGCCAATCCTAATCCGGCGTTAGGAGATTCGCCTATGATAAGCGCTATGATGCTGGGAGGCTTTAAGGATACAGAACGAAAAATGATTGATTATCTGCTTGAACACGGAGCCAATATCAATAACCAATCCTACGATGGAAGTAACATAATGAAGGCCGCAATAAGGGATGATCTGGATCTTGCTAATTATTTATTGGAGAAAGGCGGTACACCTTTTATTCCGGGAACAGATTTATGCCCGATGGCTGAATATATTGAATTTGAAGAAGCTAAACAAAGAAAACATCAGAAAACGGAAACCCCTTATTTTAAAAAATTATTGGATATTAAAAAACTGCTTATTGAAAAGTATAAAGTACAGTTCCCTGTCATAAAAGATACACTGGCTCAAACAGAACTTAGAATCAAACTTTATGAAAAGCTGGATGAAAGAGATAAAACTTCGGTTAATTTTAACGATAATTATGGAGAAAGGAGTTATAGGAAAAATTTAGAATCTGTAAAAA
>NZ_JALAHD010000054.1 GCF_022712095.1 Chryseobacterium sp.
TATAATAATTTCTTTTCAAATTGTTTAGCAGAAAACAAAATGAGTTTTATATTTGCACCACTGAAAACAACGGCATAGTCGTTATTCAGGAGAGTTGGCAGAGTGGTCGATTGCGGCAGTCTTGAAAACTGTTGACTGTAACAGGTCCGGGGGTTCGAATCCCTCACTCTCCGCAACTATTAAATTAAAATAGTACAAAATGCTGTAAAATTGATGTTTTACAGCATTTTTTGTTTTATGTCGGTTCCAAAAAGAGCTAAATAATCACAATCTGAAAGTGACCTATTCAGTGACCTAATAAAAAGGTAAGCTACAGGTCACTGAAAAGTTGGGAAACAGCCTGTTCGTCGGCTTGTTCAGAAATTGAACATCTTGTGACAGGTTTATGATCAGGTTAATTTGGAATTATTAAAACCGATATTATGAACAAGACATTTAATTTGCTTTTTTATATCAAAAAAGTTAAAATCAACGCTCAGGGAGAAGCACCTATCTACATGAGAATTACTATAGATGGTAAAATCTCCGAGATCAGTACAAAACGTACCATATTACCTTCGAAATGGAACTCCTCGGCTCAAAGTGTAAAAGGTTCATCAGAAGAATCCAAATCCCTCAACTTCTATCTTAAAACATTTGAACAAAAAATTTATGATACGTATCACGAGTTGATACGGGAAAAAGAGATGGTCACCTGTGAAATTCTTAAGAATAAACTATTGGGAAAGGATTATAAGAATCGAATGCTGATTCCTATTTTTCAGGATCATAATGACAGGATAGAGAAATTAGTCGGAAAAGAGTTTGCAAAAGGAACATTAACCCGATATAAAACCTGTCTGAGTCATACTAAAGAGTTTATACGATGGAAATATAAAATTTCTGATATTGATATTCAAAAAATTGATTATGCGTTTCTTAATGATTTTGAATTTTTCCTGCGAACAGAAAGATTATGCAATAACAATTCAGCAGTAAAATATATTAGGAATTTCGGAAAAGTTATCAGGATTTGCATTGCCAATGGATGGATTCAAAAAGATCCGTTTGTAAACTATCACTCTAAAATTAAGGAAGTAGCAAGAGTTTTTCTTAATGAATCTGAAATGTTAGCTATTTCTTCTAAGAATTTCAACAATGAAAGGTTATCAGTAGTAAGAGATATTTTTTTGTTTAGCTGCTTTACCGGATTAGCTTATATTGACACCAAAAAATTAACTGCTCAAAATATAGGTATAGGACTTGATGGAAGTAAATGGATTTATACGAATCGCGAAAAAACGAAAACGACTTCAAATATACCTTTACTTGCCCAAGCCGAAAGCATTATAGAAAAATATAAAAATCATCCGGCTTGTATAAATAGTGGCAGGCTGCTTCCTGTTCTCAGCAATCAAAAAACGAATGCGTACTTAAAAGAAATTGCTGATTTATGTGGTATCAATAAAGAATTAACCTATCATATAGCCCGCCACACCTTTGCCACTACAGTTACCTTATCAAATGGGGTTTCCATTGAGAGTGTGAGTAAAATGCTTGGTCACAAAAATATGAGAACAACTCAGCATTATGCCAAGATTCTGGATAGTAAAGTAAGTGAGGATATGATGTCTTTGAGACAAAAATTGATTGATAAGATTGTTTAATCTAACTAACTGTAACCTAAGTAGATTATCTTTAAAGCCTCTAACTGAACCTCGCAAATGCGGGGTTTATCTCTGATATTGCAAAGTTCCGTATTATAGGGAGGCTTTTTATTAGGTAAATATTATTTTATAAAATTTTAGCTAAAAGTTCTATAACCGCTAAAAATAAGGTAAGCATAAAATCAATCATAATATTTTAGTTTTAATAGTCTAACCGAGTACTTTGTTTTTCCCACATAGATTTATAAACAGAATCTTTGTTTATAAGTTCGTTGTGGTTTCCTTTTTCAATAATCTGCCCGTCCTTCATCACCAAAATAGTATCAGCATTTGCGATAGTGCTCAATCGGTGGGCAATAACAATCATGGTTTTCCCTTGATTTCTGAACTCCTGTAAGGTATTTTGAATGATCATTTCTGATTCTGTATCCAATGAAGAAGTAGCCTCGTCCAATATCAGAACTTCAGGATTTTTATATAAAGCTCTTGCAATGGCAATTCTCTGTTTCTGACCACCCGAAAGCAAAGCCCCGTTTTCACCTAAATAAGTTTGAAAACCGTTGGGTAATTTCTCAACGAAACTCAATATGCCCAGTTTTTTTGTGATGTTTAAAATCCTTTGTATATCTGGAAAATCCTCTCCTAAAGCTATATTTTCAATCACATTTCCTGAAAATAAATCTATCTGCTGCGGAACTACGGACACTAAGCTCCTTAAAGAATAGTTGGAAATATAATTGATGTCATAATCTCCAATCATAATTTTTCCTGCTTTGAGAGAATATAAATTTTGAACTAAAGAAGCTAAAGTTGTTTTGCCACTGCCGCTTTCCCCAACAATAGCCGTTGTTTCTCCTTTTTTTATAAGACAATTGAAGTTTGTAAAAACTTCGGTTCTACTGCCATAGCTAAAGCTTACCTCCTTAAACTCAATATCGCCAATATTATCTTTTGTCAATTCTAATTTATCGGTATTTTCCTCACGTTCCAGATCCATGATTTCAAAAAGGCGGTCAGCAGCAATTAAAGCATTCTGAATAGTTTTGTTCATTCCGATTAGTTGGGATACAGGATTTGTAAAATATCCTATCAAAGCATAAAAAGACAGCAATTCTCCGGGGGTGATTACTCTGTCAATTACATACCCTGAACCCACCCAAAGTAATACAATCGTAAATATTCGGGATAAAAACTCTGATGAATTGCCCGAAAATAAAGCATTCATTACTGAAGCATAAATTGTTTTTAATAATTTTGAAAAAGCATTATCCGTTTTATTATTAGCAAAAGTTTCTACTCCAAATTGTTTAATCGTTTTTACGGAAGTGATGGATTCAACCAAATGAGATTCCAGCTCAGCACTTTCTTCCATTAATTGCCTTTCTGCTTTTTTATTCAGCTTATTGGTGATCCAATAGACTAAAAAATAAAAAGGAATTACTAAGGCTGTAATTAATGCCAGTTTCCAATAATAGGTGAACATCAACGCAAATGAAAAAATAATGATAAAAATATTGACAAAAATCTGTATGGAAACATCATTGATAAATGTTCTTATTTTAACGGCATCATTTACCCTAGAGATAATTTCCCCTACTTTCATTGTATCGAAAAATCGTTGAGGTAGTTTTAATAAATGCTTGTAGTATCCAAGAATAAGGTGTTTGTCCATTTTTTGCCCGGTTTGCAATACCAAAACACTTTTCATAGCTCCAATGAATATTTGAAACAATAGTATTATAATCATTCCAACAGAAAGTAAGTTGAGTAGACGTTTGTTTCCGTCTATCAGAACATAATCTGTTATTTTTTCAATATAAATAGAGGTTGATAATCCCAAAATCGTATAGACCAATGCGCCTAATAAAGCTTGTATTAAGATACTTTTGTGCGGTTGAACTAAGTTCCAGAATCTTTTATAGAGGCTGGTTTTTTCATCCCTCTGTTCAAAGTATTCATTAGGTTCCAAGAGAATAAGCACTCCGGTCCAGACTTTTGAAAAATCTTCTGTTTTATATTCTTCCAGCTTTCCTCTTGCGGGATCCATTACTGTAACTTTATCCTTTGTGACTTTGTAAATGACTACATAATGGTGCATTTGCCCATTAACAATAATATGGGCAATAGCTGGTAAAGGAAGTTCCAGCAAAGCATCCACACCGCCTTTTACCCCTTTTGCATTGAAGCCCATTTGTTCCAATCCCTGTATTAAGCCTAAAACATTTGTTCCTCTTGTATCGGTATGACAGATCTGCCGGATCTTGGCAATAGGCATTTTTAATCCGTAATGGCTTGCAACGGAAGCTAGACAAGCAGCACCACAATCTTTGATATCGTGCTGTTTTATCAATATATTTTTTTTCATCATTTCAATTTTGGATTAAACCAATCGTCTACGCGATCAAATAATAATTGCCATAATGTACGGTCGATCAGGTGAAAACGTGCTGTAAAAGTCATTCCTTTATCAACTTCTCCTTTGTAGCCGTTTTTCAATTGCAAGTAGTTTTTATCCATTTGGCAGAGAACCCTAAAGAAAGCTTCTCCGGTTTGTTCATTAATTTTAATATTCTGATCTATTTCAGAAACCTTGCCTTCCAATAATCCCCATTGGTTATAATTATAAGTGTCGATTTGGTATTTTACATTTTGTCCGGCATGGATGAAGCCGATGTCTTTTGGCGAAACGAGGCATTCAGCGATTAGGGAAACTTCCGGAGAAATTTCCCCTATGCTTTGTCCTTGCGTTAAAAAATTGTTTTTCTGTATTCCGGAGAAATTAACAAGTCTTCCAGAAATGGGAGCTGTAATAATGTAGTTTTTTTGTTCCTGATTAATGCGTTGCACTTCTGAACCTAAAGAACGGATTTGCCTTTCTACTTCTCTTTTCTGCGTTTGCCATTGAGCAATTTGTTGTTCTCTTATTCCGGCAATCTGATTTTTAAGTCCTTGAAGATTGTAGAAAAATTTATCATATTCTGCTTTGGGGATTACTCCCTGGTTATAAAGGGTAGCTGCCCTGTCAAAATCTTTTTGAGCTAAAGACAATTGTGTTTGTACCTGAGCAATTTTTTCCTGCATAGCAGATAACTCTCTTTGGTATTGCCCGGTTTGTAAGCCTGAAGTTTGTCCTCTTGTCAGTTTATTTAAGTCCTGCAATTGTGCTGAATAATCTGAACTTTGGCTGTTTTGTAAATTCTTTTGAGTATCGAGCTGCTCTGCTGTTACGATGAGCAAAGTATCACCTTGTTTTATTCCCTGATTATTTCTTTCTAGTTTACTATAAATAATTCTCCCTGTAACAATAGCAGAAACTTTAGTGTTCTCCTGAACAGATCGTATCACACCTCTTGATGAAGAGGAAATGGGAACTTTTATTATTGGTAAAATGCATAGGAAGGTAACTACAAGAATTAAAA
>NZ_JALAHD010000055.1 GCF_022712095.1 Chryseobacterium sp.
AAAAATAGGTCCGCCAGATATCAACCTTGTTTTCTAATTATTACAAAGTATTGAATATATAGTTGCTTATTTTCAGATATTATATTCTACCTTAAAGACATAGACTCTCATTAAATTTAAATTCATAAATTTAATGAGTAAAACTATTAATTACCTTTTTTATCAAACAAAGTAGTTATCATAAGAGAATGACCAGTATAGGACTTAAATTTTTAGATCTTTTTTTTAGCTGTTTGCATAATAAATCTCTTTTAAGAAAGAAAAAGCTAACAGAGAGGGAAGCTTATGTTTTATTAAAATTATATGATTTCGAAGATCCCAAAACTGACATGAATCTCGATTTGGCATTGGAATTAAAGGTAAGCTCCGAACGGATAAGACAGATAGATGTGAAGGCACTAAAAAAATTAAGAAAGTCTTCCTTACCTGATCCAATTCAGGAGATGAAAGTCATCATTCAAAATTATGCAATTGCAACTGATCAAAATGACATTTTTAAAACTACAGTACGGTTTTGTTTACTGGAACTAAGTGATCTTCCGATACAAAAAATCATCAGACTAATTATCTGCACATGTTTGCCATTTAAAAGAAATCTTACGGAAACCTTGGATTATTGTAAATACCTATCGAATATTTTCAAAGGGAATATAATCGGCTTAATCAACTAGCAAAGAAAAAAAGAGAAAAGGATGAACGTTTTATTGAATTTTTAAATTCAAATGTGATTTGGTTCGATAAAATAAAGAAGTGGGAAAAATCTCATTTTAATGAAATTGAATCTAAAAGAGTTGTTAAAGCTGACATCAGATATAAGTCAGACCTCTTCTACAGTGAAAAAATGAGAAAGGAAATTCAATATGAATCGGGAGCTGAACTTAAATTTATTGAACAACTAGAATCTTCTTCTTTAATTACAGCTTATGTTGAACAACCTGTCACAATTAAATATGTAAAAAATAAAAAAGAATATGTGTACACACCGGACTTCGCTGTTCTTTTGAATAATGGCAGTTCATTCATAGCGGAAATTAAGGGTAGCTTCGAATCTCTGATAGATGCCGGAGTCCACAGAAATATCGAACAATTACTATCTTATTGTCAAGAATATGGCTTTGGCTTACTTCTTTCTTGTAAACTGCGTGCCTTTGAATATTTCACAGAATGCTCAATAAATAAAAAATTGGAACTAAAGATCCTTGCTAATTTTAGGAATGGTAGAAGAATAATCTTTTTAAATGAATTTAAGGCTATTCTTGAAGAAACGGGAGCCAGCAAAAAGGAAGCTCTAGCATTGATTCTCCACAACAATTGGGGTTATTACTCCTTTCCGTTTAAATTAACTTCAACAAATCCTTACCCAGTTTTTAGAAAAACATTTATCGAAAAGCTTCTCTAAAAATATTATACCTTGTCTGGGTAATTTTAAAAATGATATAATGATAAACAGTTCCAAAGCAATGTTGAACATATTCTATTCTGTGTCAAAAGAATAACTGATAGCATAGTTTTAAGTTTTGCGTGCTATTAACGAATAGATTTTTATGAAAATTTCGTTTTGTTTTTCTTTCAGTTCAGTAATTGTTTTTAGTTTTTCATTAAAACCTTTCAAAGCTTCACTCTTTATAAATTTTTGAGCATTGGCTATTTTTGCCACTTGATTAATATTATTTTCAATCCTTACAAAAATATTATCCTGTTTTTCAATGAATGCGAGTATTTTTCTTCTTTCATCATCGAAAATCCTATTTTCCACCGAATTGATAATTAAACTGCTCAAAGAAATTCCTTTTTTGGAACAGAGATTTTTCCAATTTTGTTTCCGATGTTTTTGGATTCTCATGAAAATACGTTCTTCTTTTCCAGAGTTCTTCATTTGTACTTAGTAATTGGTTAAAAATTCTGAGCCAAATTAATATTAAAACAACAGCAAGTCAATAGTAATGAGTACGTTTACCTCAAATAAGGTTATTTTGGAATCATATAGAATTTCAAAAGATTAAAAAAGAATATACTGGATTAAATGGGAATTTTTAAAAATGTTTCAAAAATAAAAACTGAGTTCCGAAGTTTTTCCTCCTTTTGCAAAAAAGGCAAGATGTCTTTGGAGGAAAACTTGAAAAGTTTGTCCGTACAAAGACACATCTTGCTGTTATAGCACAAACATTTTTTTCAGAGCTATGAAAAACCGCACCATAACAACATAAAGCAATAATAATCAGAAAATTACGCTTAAAGTAAATGATTTTTACTATTGAAAGAAAAAAGAGCCGATTGATAGGAAGGAAAAAATAGGCTGACCTGTATTCATTTTACTCAGGGTAAGGATATAACCTGATAATATTTTGCGCTGGTATTGCAATAAGATGGGTAAAATTTATACAGGTTAGAATAAAACATGGGTAATTTTTACGCAGGGTCAGCTTTAACCAATGTCTTTGCTCAGATGATGAGGTAACCTGCTACTATTTTGCTCAGGCATTACGGTAAGGTGGGTAAAATTTACTCAGGTTAGGAAAAAACATGGGTAATTTATCACGCAGGTTGAGATAACCTCATACTATTTTATGCATGTTGGAAGAAAACCTGCGTAATTTTTACACAGGCTTAGCTTTAATCTGTATTCTTTTTACTCAGGTTAGAATATAACCTGATGCTATTTTGCTTAGGTATTACAATAAGATGAGTAAATACTACTCACCTAGAAGGAAAAAAATAGTTATATGGACTCGGATGTTGATTCTGCCATCTTTTTAACAAGTTTCTCGAAATTCAATTGCATTAAATTCAATAACTATATTAGCATGCAATCATTATCTGACAAAAGATGTAGTTAGTAGTTTCTATATGCTTAAACTAATCGTTCTTCTAATTGCCCCTTCCACACTATAAAACCTTTATTATCATTAGAATAATCGTGCATAACTCTTGAAAAGTTCTGCGGATTGGTTTCTAAGTAAGCTTGTCTTCCTTTATTTCGGATAATATTGAGTTCTTTATCTATTTGCTTTATAGTCTCTATTAGTACCGATTTACTTTTGTCTGTATGCCAAATGTAGGTGGCTTCTTCTGTATTTAAGGTTTCTAAAACAATATGGTAACTTTACTCTCCGGCAATTAAAAACACAAAGGAAAACGGCTGTAAAACAAACCTTAGTTTCATAACATGTCGTTCATGTTTATCTACCAAATACTGAATATGGTTGGAATGTTTATATTGTTTTCCATTCAATAAATTTTCCAAAATACTCTCTACATCGGTATAAATATTTTGGTTTTTTGGCAGTTCATCGGTTGTAAGAATGTTTTGTTTCGATGTCGGAATCTGACTGATGAAATTTTTATTGAGAAACTGAAACTTAACACTTTCAACGATTTCTTTATTGATGTTTTCAAGATCGGATGATGTAGCTAATTGTGATAAAATTACACCATTTTCTATTTCAGCATAAATATCAATTTTAACATATTTTGATTTCAAAACCTTGATAAAATAAGATTTCAAAACTTCAAACTCCGGTCTAAATTCTTCATTTTCTATTTCAAAATCTAATTGTTGATCGTTTTCTTTATTTATGTATTTAAAACCAATATTCCCGTATCTGAAATCCAAATCTTCAATGGATATTTTGACTTGTTTCTCTATGACTAAACTTTGTCTGTCAGGAGCAAGCTCTGTTGGTTCATCAAACAAACTTGCTTGTTTAACAATTTGACGATAATAGGTATTTCGTTTTAAAAACAGTTTATTCAGGTAATCAATTTTGATGTCTCGATAATCATAGATTGTAGGATTGATTTCAGACCGCTGTACGCGACCAATATATTGAATCAGCTTTCCCTTGAATGAAAACGGATATACCAGAAACAAAGAGCTGATATTTGATAAATCCGAACCTTCTCCAAAATATTGCCCGGTGGTTATCAATATCTGAAAATTACCTTGTCGTAAAGTTTGCCATTTTAATTTTCTATTGCTTTCGGAATCATCGCCACTCAGTGTAATCACTTCATAAGATTGTTTAAGGAAAAGGTAAAGCGTATCAATATGTTCTTTCCTTTCCGTGATAATCGCAATTCGTTTTCCTTTGGAGAGTTCAGTTTTTATATCATTCAGAATAAGCTTGTTTCGTTCCGAATCGTGAATTAAAATTTTTGAAAGGGTTTCAAAATTGTCGGTTTTTGAATTGAACGGAATATCCAGTTTAGTATTTCTGACAATAATTTGAGCATGTTTAAAGCTTTCAATCTCGTTACTTGTGATTTCTGAGATTACTTCTCCGAGAAAAGCAAAAATCAATTTATCATCATTGTATTTCCTGAATGGTGTCGCTGTTAGTCCATATAGATAAAATGTTTCCAACTTTTCAATCGTATTACGGAAAGTTTCGGCAGGAATGTGATGACATTCGTCAACGAGAATGGTTCCGAATTGATTCTGAATTTGTTCAATTTGCTTTGGTAAACTCTGGATGGTAGCAATTGTAATCTGTTTTCCAATTTTTGCTTTTCCTTGCCCGATGATACCAATTTCATGCTTAGGAATTCCGAGAAATGTTTGAACTCTTTCCAGCCATTGTTCCAGTAATTGTTTTCGATGAACGATAATTAAAGCCGGTTGTTTCTTATCTGCAATGATTTTCAAGCCCATTATTGTTTTACCAGAACCGGGTGGAGCAACGATCACTCCAAAATCCTTTTTTGAAATACCATCAATGACCTTATCCTGATGATCTCTTAATGTTGCATTAAATGAAAATCCAACTTCTTCTTTTTGTTTTCGATGGTCTTGAAAATCAAAATCCAAGTTTTGTTCTTTACAAAATCGAAGCAATTTTCCAATAAAACCTCGTGGAATAATAATTTTATTTTCTGTCTCTTCAATCAGTTTAAAATAGCGCTCTGTTCCAAAAGTAGTTTTACCCGATTTCTTCTTGATAAAAAATTCTGAATTAGCAAGATTCAATTCTTCTTTCAGAAAATTGATGAGTGAAGCCGTCAATCCATCTCTTTGAATACGGATATTTTGTTGAAGTGTAATGGTAAGCCTGCTGTTTTTACTTTTAGGAATTTGTAGATTTTGTATTGGAGAAACTTCCTGATAGAAATTCTCCAATATGTCAACTGGAATCCTTTCTATTTCATTCAAAAACTTCCATTGATTGGGATAAGGTTCAAATGTTTCAGGATTGATAAAACAACAATTTCCATTTTCCATTGCAGGTTTAAAAAATGGCAGGGCTATCAAATTACCCAACCCTTTTCCAGAAAGAAAATCCTGATTAGGAAATAACCTATCGAAGCTTGAGCCTTTGTCAAACATTGAAAAAGCTCCCGATTCTTCCAAAATAGAAATAAAAATCTTTCGGCTTCGGATAGCCGGATAGGGCTTGTCGAAAAATATCCAGACGTGTCCGCCATTTCCGGAACGGGAACGCTCCAAATATGTAGGAATATTTCTTTCTTTGCAGAATTTTAAGAAATTTATAGCTTCCTTTTGCCAATTCTGCTTGTCAAAATCTGCAACTAAAAACCAAGAAGTATTATCCATTAATAAAGGATAAATTCCAATTTGCTGGATACCCTTTAAATGTTTTTGAATTTCGTTATCGGTAAGTGATAAATAGGTTTTATGCGGATAATTTTGAAAAGTTCCACCATTCATTTTATGTACCCGGTAATGATATGGGTCATACTGATAGGCGGGCATATAGCCGGACTTTCCCGATTTCTCCCAACGAATTGCAAACACATCTTCCCTGCCTTGGAATAAGGAACCAAATATGTCAATTTGCTTGCTGAAATTATCTTTCATTAAAAAACTTGAAAATTACACTTAGATATTAATTTCTACTTCGATTTTGGGTTACAATGATTTTTACGTCCGTTATAACAGACTGATAAACATTATTTACAATTGAAATTTTAAACTTCCTAAAATTATAAAAAGAAAGTCAGTTAACACTATTTACAATCAGAAAATTGAATATGTAGCTTAAAGTAACAATAATTTTAGTACTTTAAGACACAATCAGTTCGTGTCGATTTCTTTCTTTTGATATTTTATCGATAATATTTAGAGTATTTTGCCGATTGTAAAAATTTCGATTGAATTGATTCGGATTCGAGGACACTCGACTTTTTCTTTATCCTTTACAATTGTAAAACAGAATTGATCTTTATTATTGATGAGTTTACAGTAATTATGATTGAATTGATTCGTATGACTGAGGTTCCAACTTTTTCTTTGCTCTTCCGCTCCAAGAACAGTATCAGGCACATAAAACCGAAATCCTCCAATGTGTTGGAGGATTCGGCTTGAAATCTTTTTGTCCGCAGGATTCAGGAGTGTCTGAAAAAAATATTGAAGCTGGCTTCAATATTTTTTTAGATACCCAAAAAGATTTTTTTATGTGAATGATACTGTCCTACATTGGCAATAGAAAAAGTAAAAACCTCAGTTATGGTAATTGAATACTGTACTTTAGATTAAGGTACTAAGTAAAAACGTCCTACTGAGCATTTTTTATATATTTCTGTATCCAGGGGATATTCTTTTCATTTTTCAAATGATAATTAAACCAATCCAGAATTTTCAGGGTAAGGTCTTTCTGAGCTTCAGCCCTACTTAAACTGTGCCCTTCCTTATCATAAAACAGGGCAATAACAGGCTTCCGGTATTTCCTTAAGGCAATAAACATGGATTTGGTTCCTTCCGGGCTTACATTGCCATCATCAGTCCCCGTCCACAACAGCATCGGTACACTGACATTCTGAACAAACATTATCGGATTATTTTTGATATATTTTTCAGGATTTTCTGCCATCGTAGCCTTAAACCAGTACTGGCGCCCTTCATACCTGTAATAGTCGGGAGCATTAAAATGATAATTGTACGCATAATAAGTCCGTACCACATCAGAAACTGCTGATCCTGAGACATAGGCTGCAAAACGGGTTGAATGACCCGCAATAAAATTGGTTTCATAACCGCCAAAAGACTGTCCCATAAGTCCAATCTTTGTCATATCTACATTCTTAATCTTCTGTAATTCGTCTAAGGCATTATTAATGCTTTCCAGTGCTGAAATTCCTGCTCCTTTGTCAGATTGCGAGATATCAGCAAGCAGTATGGCGAAGCCTTCCTCCATCAACAGCGGGATATTCAGCCCTGTGGGATTCGAGAAGGAAGGTCGCAGGAATCTTTTGGTCATATAATCCTGCTTCTCATACACATGGATAATAACGGGGTATTTTTTTGAGCGGTCATAATTCAGCGGCATATACAAAGCTCCGCTTATGGTTTTTCCATCCGAGCCTTTGTAGGAAATTTTAATAAGCTCTGCCTGTTCAAATTTCTGATTCTTCTGATCTGAAACATAAAGAACTTTTGGATTTTCTTTCTCTTTCCTTACTACAAGCCTTGGCCGTTTATTATAGCTTTCCTCAATCCAGTAATAATTTTCACCCTGATTCAGCTTTTTAAATGCCGAGATCTCATCAGGGGTAGGCTCTTGGATGATTTGCAGCTGCCTGTTTCTTAAACCGGCATAAGTGATATGACTGGTTTTCGGATCAGTGATTTTTAACTGCAAGCTCTTTTTGATATCTACGGCCCTGAAGTCTCTACCGTATCCTAATTCCGTACTGGTTCTTGTAAAATCCACCAGCTCGATTTCTGAATCAGCATTTGCGGTAAACATTTCTTTCATTTTCTCAGTGGCCAGATTATATACAGAGATCCTGTTTCCTCCTACCCATAGAACTTCTTTCTCAGAAGTAAAATAAGGAACCATAGCCGCAGAAACCTTTACATCTTCCATCACCAGAGTTAACGTATTATACAGCTGCCAGTTGTTTTCCTTCTGAATTAGCAGGTACTGACCTGACGGTGAGATTACCATCTGTTTCCGCACATCCGTAATCAGGGTATAGGTATTGGTTACCGCATTCCACAAATACAGCCTGTCAAAGCTATTGCCTCCCGCTTTATCCATTTTATCCACCTGCTGCTTGTCAGTTTCATACATCAGGTAGCGTGAATTGCCGATAGCAGTCTCCCCAAAATATTCGGTACGGGTCATTAGAACCTGTTTACCGCTTACCGGCTCCCATTCCACCTGGATAAATTCTATGATCGCCTTTGCATGCTTTTTAAGGTCGAAGTCCGTCCCGTACCAGATATCAACCATTCCTTTTGCACACGGGATTCTCTTTCCCAATTTCAAAACCACACTATTGTCAGAACGAGAAGGATTCAGCATCATCTGATCATAGTCAGCGTAACTGCTTCCATCAAAAATATATTGTTTTTTATCCTGAGAAACATAATAGAGGTTGGTCTTGCCTTTCTTTCGGGTCTGAATCACAACGCCTTTCTGTTTCATGCCGGAAGGCAAAATATTGCTCAGCTCATCATGGGTTGAAAAGATCCCTTCAAAGATCCCTTTATTCAAAATCAAAGCTTCATTCAGATCACCTGTTTTCTTTTTAGCGATGGTCTCATCCCCTTCGGAATAGATATGCTGAATACCGGAAATACTCTGCCTCAGGTTCATATTTTGATCATAAACTTCCAGCCTGTTTCCTTCTTTTTCGGTATACAGCACCATAAAGGTATGCTGTTGTTTATTGTAGATAAACTTTTTTACGTGATAAAAAAAACGGGATTTTCCGGTTTCCAGATTAAAATACTCCAATGTATCTTTTGTCTGTATCGCGAGATCGTTCTCCACAAACATGATAAAATCAATATTTTTTCTTTCCGTTCTGTGGTCTTTATCTTCTATGTTTTGCAGCATCATATTCTTTGTCCCGTCAACAGAGAATATATACCATGCCAGCCATTTACCGTTATCAGAAGCCTCGGGAAATTTCATTTCTTCGGTATCCTTAACCAGCTTTTCCAGATGCTCATACCGCTGGGCTGAAAGGTTTTGTGGCATAATAACGAGAAGAAATATCCATAATATCCATACTGCCGCACAGGTCTTTCGCCTTCGGAAAGATTTGAAAGTGATAGAATCAATATGTGACGCCTTAATATCCATCATTTTGTGGTGTTAAGTGACTATTCAAAAGCATTTCTTTCTGTGGCAACGGTAAATATTGATTGGTCGCTTTCCAGTTAGGCTTTACAGGTTGTAAGAGATCCAGTTGTCCCCACCGTTTCAGGTCTATAAACCGACTTCCATGTTCTGCAAAAAATTCTTTTCTTCTTTCATTTTTAATTTCTTCCATCGCCTGAGCCTGTGAAATGGAAGTACTGAGTGGTGTTAACCCCGCCCTTTGTCTTGTCTGATTGATGAAAGGAACTGCTTGGGTTGTTTTGTTCTGCATGGTTAAAGCTTCTGCCAGCATCAGGCATACATCCTCTAACCTGTAGATGATAGAATATTCTGTCGTATTGGTAGCGGTAGTTATTTTATATTTGGTCTGCTTATAATTGGTCTGTGAACCAAATACCACCGGAGTAAAATAGTTTTGCCGTCGAAGATCGGTGGCTGAAAAAGAACTTATAAGATCCGGATTCAAAATAAATGAAGTAGGAGCACCCACAAAATTATAGAGCACGGCTTCGCTTGTCGGATCAGTATTGTTCTTAGGCTTTAGCTGCCAGATAATATGCTTTCCTGCTTTCTGAAATACTTTGGAAAGGTCATTTTGAAAAACATAGTCAGTATTCTGGATG
>NZ_JALAHD010000056.1 GCF_022712095.1 Chryseobacterium sp.
CAACAGTGAAACATATTATTATAGAATTTTTAACTCAGATCTGGGCTAGGGATTCTTATGAACATAACTTAAAAACCTCGTCCTAGACGGGGTTTTTTTATTTTAAAACATAAAGAATGAAAATAAGTATAATTGGTATCGGGCTTATAGGCGGTTCAATCGCTTTAAAATTAAGGGAAAAGGGAATTGCAGATTTTATCTATGGAATTGATAATAATGAGAAACATCTGAAAGAAGCATTAGATTTACATATCATTGATGCTAAAGCAGATTTAGAATATGGAATTAAAAACTCTGATCTGATTATTATTGCTATTCCTGTAGATTCTGCGAGGAATATCTTACCCGGAGTTCTGGACCTGATTTCCGATCATCAAACCGTAATGGATGCAGGATCTACAAAGGCTGGTATCGTAGGAGCTGTTAAAGATCACCCTAAACGTCCGAGGTTTGTGGCATTCCACCCGATGTGGGGAACAGAAAACAGTGGTCCGAAATCCGCAATTGCAGAAAGTTTTTCAGGAAAGGCAGGGGTAATATGCAATAAAGAAGAATCTGCATCAGATGCCATAGTTATTGCCGAAAACATCGTGAAAGGACTTGATATGCATTTAATCTACATGAATGCAGAAGATCATGATATTCATACAGCATATATTTCCCATATTTCCCATATCACTTCTTATGCCCTGGCCAATACGGTTTTAGAAAAAGAACGGGAAGAGGATACTATTTTTCAGCTAGCCAGTTCCGGGTTTTCAAGTACGGTAAGGCTTGCAAAATCTCACCCTGAAATGTGGGTTCCTATTTTCAAGCAGAATAAGGAAAATGTACTAGATGTTTTAAATGAGCATATTACACAGCTAAGAAAATTCAAGTCTGCTTTAGAAAAGGAAAACTATGAATATCTGGAAGAGCTCATCAGCAATGCTAATAAAATAAGAGGAATACTTGATAAGTAATCCTCTTTTCATTCTTTTTATTATGACAGAAATATAATGGTAAATACAAAATCTCTGTATGCTAATGGTGAATTTAAGGTGCTATCCTGTATTGTAGATTCTTCATTCCGCTACACTTCATTGAGAATCATAAAGACAACTTGATCATCATTTTTATTTAAAGATTAGGGAATTAGCATTCCGATACATTTACAGCGATTGCAAGACCTCCTTCTGAAGTTTCCTTGAATCTGTCGCTCATGGATAAAGCCGTTTCCCACATCGTCTGGATTACTTCATCAAGACTTACACGCGCTTTTGTAGGATCACTCTCAAGAGCAATATTCGCAGCCGTAATAGCCTTTATTGCTCCCATCGTATTTCTTTCAATACATGGAATTTGCACCAATCCTTTGATCGGATCGCAGGTAAGCCCTAAATGATGCTCCATTGCTATTTCAGCAGCCATCAATACCTGTCCGACATTTCCTCCCAAAATTTCCGTAAGTCCGGCCGCCGCCATTGCCGAAGAAACCCCCACTTCTGCCTGACATCCTCCCATAGCAGCGGAAATGGTGGCATTCTTCTTAAATAAGGTACCAATCTCTCCTGCTACCAATAAAAATCTTATGATATCATCTTCACTGGTAAAAGGTGTAAAAGCCTGAGAATACATTAAAACTGCCGGAATGACTCCACTTGCCCCATTAGTAGGTGCTGTAATGATACGGCCGAAACTGGCATTTTCTTCATTAACAGCTAAAGCAAAACAGGCTATCCATTTATTGATATTGGTAAAATTTTCTTCTGCATCTACTACCTGCTGAAACCATTCATCCCTGTTTTTATATATTTTATCCCCCAACAGTTTTCTATTAATTCCTGCCGCTCTGCGGGAAACATTTAACCCTCCGGGTAGGACACCTTCTTTATTAACCCCTTTATAGATACATTCTTTGATCTGCTGCCATATCAGTAATGCTTCTTTTTTTGTTTCTTCCCGAGATCTCCAGCTTTCTTCATTCACAAAAATAAGATCTGACATTTTTTTAAAGCCGAATTTTTCACAGTACTTTAAAACATCGGCACCGTGGTGACAAGGATACAAAGTGCGTACGCAATCTTTTTCTATTGAGTTTTTTTCCTGAGTTGCAATAAAACCTCCTCCTACAGAATAATAATCCTGAGTCAGTTCTGTTCCGTCTTCAAAAACAGCTCTGAAAATCATTCCGTTCGGATGAAAATCCAAGGATTTTTCCCTATTCAGAATAAGGTGATGTCCATAAATAAAAGGAATCATTTTCTGTCCTCCAAAATTAAGAAGTTGCTCTCTTTTTATCTGCTCTACTTTTTCATCGATTTTTGAGGTATTGATTGTTTTAAAGTCTTCGCCACTTAGCCCAAGCATACCGGCAATATCAGTTCCATGCCCGATTCCTGTTTTGGCAAGAGACCCAAAAAATTCAACAAAAACTTCCCTAACTTCCTGAACGGATTTTTCCCTGGACACTAAATTAATAAAAGAAGTTGCAGCATTCCAAGGCCCCATTGTATGGGAACTGGACGGGCCAATTCCTACTTTAATGATCTCAAAAACCGATATTGATTCCATAAATATAACTCACCATTTTTCTTTGAAAAACAAAGATACATGATAAATTATAATAAAGAACTTTCCTTATTAGTATTAAATATATTTTAAGATGTTTATTACCACTTAATACTTTCCTCATGCTGGGAAAGATCAAGTCCTCTATTTTCCGATTCTTCGGAAACTCTTAACGTAATGATCTGATCTGTAATTTTATATAAAAGTAAAGAACCGAAAAATGCAAAAACAGAAACTAATATTAATGCTGTCATATGATGAATAAAAACTTCAATACCTCCATGAAGTAAGCTTGCATTCTCACCATGTGCGAATACAGCAGTCAGAATCATTCCCATAATTCCTCCTACTCCATGACATGCGAAAACATCCAGTGTATCATCAATCTTTTTGAGCCTTTTCCAATTGACCATCAGATTGGAAACAATAGCAGATATAAACCCTATGAATAAGCTTTCAGGAATAGAAACAAAACCGCATCCCGGCGTTATTGCAACCAATCCTACCACTGCACCTATACATGCACCTAAAGCAGACACACTCCGTCCGTTAATTCTGTCAAAAAAGATCCAGGTCATCATTGCAGAGGCTGAAGCTATAGTAGTTGTTCCAAAAGCTGTTGCTGCTGTTGCATTGGCTGAAAGAGCCGATCCTGCATTAAATCCAAACCATCCAAACCAAAGCATACCTGTGCCTAACATCACAAAAGGAATATTGGAGGGTTCATGATGAGGATTTTTTCTATTTCCTAATACAATAGCTCCTGCCAAAGCTGCAAAACCTGCACTCATATGCACCACTGTACCTCCGGCAAAATCTTTCACTCCAAAATATTTATTCAAAAGTCCATCCGGATGCCATACCATATGACATAAGGGAGTATAAATAAACAGACTGAAAAGCACCATAAATAACAGATAGGAAATAAACCTTACTCTTTCAGCAAAAGACCCCGTAATAAGAGCAGGTGTAATAACAGCAAACTTCATTTGAAACAAAGCAAAAAGCACAAAAGGAATTGTAGATGCCATCATTTTATGAGGCAGCACTCCTACGCGACTGAAAAAGGGATAACTTAAGGGATTCCCGATAATACCATAATGTTCTCCGTTAATAGTAACTCCCAGAGAGTCTCCAAAAGAAAGTGAAAATCCTATTACCACCCACAAAATAGAAATAACCCCCAATGCGATAAAACTTTGCAGCATTGTGGAAATTACATTCTTTTTACCTACCATCCCTCCATAAAAGAAAGATAATCCCGGGGTCATTAAAAGAACAAGACCCGCTGCTGCCAGAATCCAGGCCACATCAGATCCTACAATATGATCTTCTGATAAAAATTCTCCGGTATTGGGAAAATCGTTGACAGGACTCCAAAAAAGCCCACCGATAGCCACCAATGCTATAATAGAGAATGAAACAATCCATTTTAATCCAATTTTCATAAAATTTATTTTTAACCCCTTCAAAATTAAAAATAAATTTTATAAATATTATTTTTTTCACCAATTAACCCTAAATTAATTAAGGTTAATTTAAAAACTAGTCAAAAATACTACTGAGAATCTTAGAAACTTCCCTATATTTTGTTGCCGGAAAAAGATGAGTACCACCCTTTATGACATAATCAGGTTTAGAATTTTTGATAGGAAAAACAATATCTTTATCTCCTAAGATCTGAATAACATTATTATTTTCTTCAAATTTCCATTCTGAGATTCTTTCTATGGACCATTTGAGATAATAGGGATCTCTTACTGTAAAATACTGCAATATTTTAGGATTCTGAGGGTCAAACAACTTTCTTACTGCCGAATAAAACATAGTGCTTTTATCATTAAAGAAACTGGCGGGCATCATTTTAGGGATTTTAGTAATCTCTCCCATTCTTATAAGTCTGGATTTCTCTTTATCAGACTTGATACTTCCCATAATCACTATTTTTTCTGCAGGTTTGATCTTATTGATCTCCTGGACCATTATTCCTCCAAACGAATACCCCAGAAGATAAAATGGTTCGGAGTCATCAATGACACTGGCCATTCTTTCCACATAATCCGAAAAGGATTCATTTTTTTCAGGAATAAGCCAATCAACGAACACAATACTGTGCTGTTCTGAAAATTCAAGTTTTTCAAGGACTTTAAAATCCGCACCCAATCCGCTTATTACATATATTTTCATACTACTAAAATAAAAAAATATGGACAACTTTTAAAACAAAAGCCATCCATATTCTCTTTAAATTCTATGATTAAACAATAAGATTTTATTTCATCTTAAAGCTTTTTTTCGTTATCTAATTTTTCCGTAGATACTCTGAACTGAATATCCATTTCATCTTTAATGAAATAATCTTTTAATGAAGACTGATAGAAGATTTTGAAATCTTTTCTGTTCAGTGAAAATTTAGCAGATTCTATTACTACTGTAAACTGTGTTACATATACATTTGCTGGGAAAGAGATCGTTTTTCTGATTCCTTTTAAAGTCAGGTTTCCATATACTGTAGAGTTATATTCACTGTTTTTCAAAGGAATAATTTTTGTTAAATGGAATTTAGCAATAGGGAATTTTTTAACCTCAAAAAAGTTGGTTCCTTTCAATTCATTAGTAAGCTTTATCTGGTCTTCTTCTGAAACATCCCCCGCCATTAAGCTTCTCATATCGATTACAAATTCACCGTCTACTAAAACTGTTTTATCGAAGTTGAATTTTCCACTTTTTAATTTTAAGGTACCGGAATTAGATGAAGCATCCATTTTTACCACTTTGTATCCCCACCACTTAATTTCGGATGAAACCACCTTGGAAACTTTAGTATCTCCCTTTTTTTGAGCAAAGGTAAATGATATGCTTACACACATCATTACAAACAATAGTAATCTTTTCATTATTTTTTATTTACAATTCAACAAAAATAAAAAAAAGTGTAGAACTTCTACACTTTTAATATTTTTTTTTGAGTAATTTATTTTGCTGTTACCTTTACAAGCATATCAATATCATCTTTAATAAAAACATCCTGCATCGGTGCTTTATAAACCACATCAAATTTTTGTCTGTCGAAAGAGAACTTATTGGACACCAAACTTACCACTCCTTTACTATATTGAATTTTGGCAGGGAAAGAAACAGGATTAGTCTTTCCTTTCACCGTTAAGTTTCCTGTTACCATATAATTATAAATTTTATCATCATTTTTCTTAACAGAAGTGATTTTAAAAGCTGCAGTAGGATATTTCTCTACTTCAAAAAAATCTCCATTCTTAAGGTGACCGTTCAGTTTAGTCTGTCCTTCTCCGGAAACATCAGTTGCATTAATGGAAGTCATATCCAATACGAAAGAACCTCCTACAAGTTCGTTACCTTTCATCACCATATCCCCTGATTTTACTTTTACAGTTCCATCATGAGAGGTTGCTTCAGATTTTGAAACTTTATATCCCCACCAGTGAACATCTGAAGCTACCACTTTTTTTGACTGCCCGAATGCAAGACCACTTGCCAATACTGCTAATAAAAATATTTTTTTCATTAATAAATAAAATAAATTGTTTAAGTGACAAATATATTATTCTTATTTAATAGATTTTATTGATATAGATCAATAAAGACGATTATTTTCATGAATATTATCATATTTATAATTTATTTTCATACACTAAAAAAACCTCTTCATCATGAAGAGGTTATCATTTAATTAAGTAAAATTTTTCTATTTCCCTAATGCAATATTGTAAGTTGCTCCCACTCCAATATTACCTACATTATACTTTTGATTAGCAATATCTCCTCTGCTTCCTACAAATACTTTCTGATACTGAACAAAGAAATTCCAATCTCTGTTATGAAAGCCTACTTGAGGTTTAATATAAAACCCTCCATCCGGTCTTTTCACATCGGCATTAGAAGCTACTTTATCATTTCCTGTTAGGAAACCATATCCAACATCACTTCCAAAATAGAAACCTGTCTTTTGGGGATAAAATCTTAATAATGCAGCTGCAGGAATTACCCCTACACTATTATTTTTCAATCCGTCATTATTCTTTTTAAAATACTGAGTATACCCTGAAGCAATCCCTAATCCAAAACTTGGAGTAACTAAATATTGATAAGCAACATCTGCTCCTACTGAAGCTGAAAGGTTTTCATTAGGTACCGCAATTCCTGCATTAAGTCCTACTTTCAATGTATTTCTCATACTTTTCTCTGCAGTATTAGTACTCTGAGCACTCATTAATCCTGCTGTTAAAACTCCTGCTATTAAAGCAGCTTGTCTAAATTTTTTCATTATTTGTATCCTTTTAGTTTATGGTACAAATTTACAGCAGATTACCAATAGATAACATTGATCTAAATCAATAAAATCAATTAATCATATAAATAATATAAAATAAAAAAGCCCCGAACGTATCGGAGCTGATATATTTAATTCTGAAATAATTATTTTTTATTCCTGATAGTAAGCAGAATACAAAGCTATTCCGTGTAGAGCTACATTTTCTTTTTTAACAAGATAAAGCGGAATATTTCTTAACATATCTTCCATCTTGTCACTGATTTTAAATTTCTCATAGAAATCCTCCTTGTTAATATAATTTTGGATTAGCTGAGGAATATCCCCTGAAATTAATAATCCTCCGGTAGCTTTTAGTTTCAGAGTTAAGTTATTAGCTTCTCTTGCCAAAAACTCTAAGAAAGTATCTAATGTAATTTTACAGATCATTACATCATCTTCTACCGCTGCTTTATAAATTTCCTCAGTGAAATTTCCATTAACAAGACGCTCTGACAGCCATTCCGGTTCAGGGTGTCTTTTCACATCTCTTAAAAATCGGTAGATATTAAAAAGTCCGGTTTTAGATAAAACATTCTCCCAACTTACAATTCCATAAATATTATTCAGGAATTGATAGAATTCTACTTCTACATTAGTTCTTGGGGAAAACTCGGAGTGCCCTCCTTCTGTAGCAAAAGGTCTCAGATATTGTCCGTCGAAATAATATCCGGCTTCACCCAATCCGTTACCGGGTGCTAAAATAGCTACATTTCCTTTTTCTAAATGACCACTTGTATAGATTGCATCCAGATCACTATCTTCCAAAAGCCCCATTCCGTAAGCTGAAGACTCAAGATCGTTAAGCATATATACCCTGTCAAATCCGAAATCTTTTTTATATTCTTCTATATCCAGGCCCCAATTTAATCTTGCAGGACTACTCTTCCCGTCAATTACAGGTCCGGGGACTGCCATTCCCAGTCTTTTCACATCATGAAGCTGCCTCTCTTCAATAAATATTTTCAATATTGCTGAAAAAGAGGAATATTCTTTTGTACGATAATTATTTTGAAATTTTATTTCAATACCCCCATTTTCAGAAACATAATATCCTAAAGTCGTGATATCTTCACGAAGGTTGGCTCCGATAATAGATACATTGTTATTCCTATTTTTCACCCCTGGTAAATACAGTGGAAATTTTGGATTCAGGTTCATAATTTCAAATTTTACCAAAGATAATAATTGTTTTCTTAAAATCCTTGCTGATCAAAAAAACCTTTACAAAAAATTGAAAAGGTGTTGATTAATAATTGGTTATATATTAAATCTAACTACTTTTATTATTGTCCTAAGGCGATATTATAAGCAACTCCAACTCCAATGTTCCCCACATTATAGTCCTGATTTACTAAATCCCCTTTGCTTCCTACAAATACTTTCTGATATTGAACAAAGAAATTCCAGTCTCTGTTATGATATCCAATCTCCGGTTTGATATAGAATCCTCCGTCAGGTCTGTCTACATTCACATTTGAAGCCACTTTACTGTTACCTACTAAAAAACCGTATCCTAAATCAGTTCCGAAATAGAATCCTGTTTTCTTAGGATAAAATCTTAATAAGGCTCCCACTGGCACAACACCTACATCATTATTACTATATCCGTTATTATCTTTACTAAAATAATGGGTATATCCCGAAGCAATACCTACTCCAAAACTTGGAGTTACCAAGTACTGATAAGCCACATCTACTCCCAGAGAAGCTGAAAGGTTATCTGCTGGGACCGCCAAACCAACATTTGCTCCTACTTTTAGCATATTTTTCATGCTAACAGGCTGAGTCTGCTGAGCACTTGCATAACCTGCTGTTAAAATTCCAGCCACCAAGATTGCTTGTTTAAAAATTTTCATAACTCTATTTTTATAAATTTTACTCAACTAGGAGCTGTAAAAATCGTGCCAAAATAGGAAAAACACATTGAAAACCGCCTTCAAACCCCTTATAATTCTACAATTCATAATATGTTAAAATTTCATAAAATCAAATAAATGTTTAAGTTAAAAAACTTTTTAAAGGCATAAACTTTTACCTTTTATTTATTTTTAAAAATAAAAAACC
>NZ_JALAHD010000057.1 GCF_022712095.1 Chryseobacterium sp.
GTATTGCAACATGTTTAGTCGTATTAGCTTCTTACTTCCTGACTGCGAGAAGAGAAGGAAATTAAGTTGATACACTCATTATAACGTATTATATTTAATTTATTATATTGTATATGTTTAGGACCTTATAAAGGGTCACTGCTCTTTTACTCACCAGAGTAAAAGAGTCGGAAACATAGTCAATTCAACTATCGTAACAAATTTTGATTTTTTATATTTGGGGCTGGACTTACGTTCGGCTTTCTTTTTTTCCATTTAATTAAAGTCTTATCTTTGTAAAATATTAAACATAATTTAACAAATGATATGAATAAAAAGATAATTTCCTTTTTAAAAAATGGAATCTGAAAAGGTCGCTCCTAATTATTTCTATTATATAGCCTATTAGTACTTATAAAAATGAATTTATACAATCTCATTATTCAGGACAAGGAACAGGTAAGCCTACAGGACGTTTTTCTTGAAAAATCCAATAGAAACCAATTTATACAACTGATCAAAGAACATACTTTCATCAGGGAACTTCAGGAATATGGTCTTCCCATCAATAATAAGGTTCTTCTTCAGGGCAGTTCCGGCTGTGGTAAAACAATGACTGCAAAAGCAATTGCCAATACATTGGGAAAGAATATCCTGATATTAAATCTCAGCAATATAGTTTCTTCCCGCATCGGAGAAACCTCCCAAAATATTAAAATGATTTTTGAAAAGGCAGCAAGAGATAAAACGGTCTTATTCCTGGATGAACTAGACCAAATAGGAAAAGCAAGAGGAAGTGATGATAAAGACGTAGGAGAAATGAGAAGGCTTGTCAACACTCTTATCCAGCTTATTGATTATTATCCTGAAAATGCACTCTTATTATGTGCCACCAATCATCCGGAGATCATTGATACAGCTCTATTAAGACGTTTTCAATTGAGAATCAATTATGAAATGCCTGATGCTGAAACATTGGATCAGTTTTATGACAGTTTATTATCTAAATTCCCGGAGAATTTAAGAAGGATCGAACGCCAGTACAATATATCTTTTGCTGAAGCTAAAGATCATGCTTTCACCCTGATCAAAGCTAAGCTGATTAATCGACTTGAAATGAACACCCCATTATTTACAGAAAAATAACCAGATCAATTATAAAAAGAAAATCCGCTCCATATAGAGCGGATTTTTCATTATGATATAAGTTATATCTTACATATAAGCTTCAATAGGTTCGCATGTACAAACCAGATTTCGGTCTCCATATGCTTCATCTACTCTTGAAACTGAAGCAAAGAACTTATGATCTCTTACCCAATCCAGCGGATAAGCTGCTTTTTCCCTGCTATATGGTTTATCCCAAGAATCAGAGATTACTACCTGCTCTGTGTGAGGTGCATTTTTCAATACATTATTCTCTTTATCTGCTTCTCCGTTTGCAATTTCCTCAATCTCTCTCTTAATAGAAATTAAAGCTTCAGCAAAACGATCGATTTCTGATTTACTTTCAGACTCAGTAGGCTCAATCATTAATGTTCCAGCAACAGGGAAAGACACAGTAGGAGCATGGAAACCATAATCCATTAATCTTTTTGCTACATCAGCTACTTCAATTCCTAATGATTTGAACTGACGGAAATCTACGATACATTCATGAGCTACTCTTCCACTTTCATTCGAATATAAGATAGGGAAATGCTCTGCCAAGATTTCTTTTAAATAATTCGCATTCATGATCGCATGTTCAGTTGATTTTTTCAAACCTGTAGTCCCTAACATTTTAATGTAAGCATACGAAATATTAAGGATTAATCCCGATCCGTAAGGTGCAGCGGAAATACCTTCAATAGACTCGCTGGTACCTACTTTAATATTAGCATTGGTTGGTAAGAAAGGAACCAAATGTTTAGCGACACAGATCGGACCTACACCAGGACCTCCACCTCCGTGAGGAATGGCAAAAGTTTTATGTAAATTCAAGTGACAAACATCTGCTCCGATATTTCCAGGACTTGTAAATCCAACCTGAGCGTTCATGTTCGCACCATCCATATATACCTGTCCGCCATGTTCATGGATCAGTTGAGTAATCTCTTTAATATTGGCATCAAAGAATCCGTAGGTAGAAGGATAAGTAATCATTACAGCAGAAAGGTTAGCAGAATTAGCTTCAGCTTTTGCTTTTAAATCTTCAAAATCGATTTCTCCGTTCTCCAGATTTTTAACAACAACAATCTTCATTCCTGCCATTGCAGCTGAAGCCGGATTAGTTCCGTGTGCAGATTGAGGAATCAATACTACATTTCTGTGATGATCACCTCTTGATTTATGATATTGTCTGATGACCATTAATCCTGCATATTCTCCCTGAGCTCCTGAGTTAGGTTGTAAAGAAGTTCCTGCAAAACCTGTAATTTCTGAAAGGTCTTTCTCTAATTCCCTGATCATTTCCTGATAACCTACAGCCTGATCTATCGGTACAAATGGATGAACACTTCCCCATTCTCCCCATGATAAAGGCAGCATCTGAGTAGCTGCATTAAGTTTCATCGTACACGATCCTAAAGAGATCATTGAATGTGTTAATGATAAATCTTTTCTTTCAAGACGCTTGATGTAACGCATCAATTCTGTCTCAGTATGATATTTATTGAATACTTCTTCTGTAAGAATTTCATCTTTTCTCAATAATTCATCAGGAATACTGTACTCCTCTTTCAATTCAAGTTTAAAAGCCTGCTTATCAATGAAATATCCAAATGAATTGATCAGTACATTCAGCTTTTCAACAGTAGTACTTTCATTAACTGAAATACTTACAACTCCTTCAGTGAAATAGTTAAGATTAATTTTATGATCTCTCATCATTCTCATTAATCTTGCTTTTTCTTCTTCTGCAAGTCTGATTTTAACGGTATCAAAAATAGGCTCTTCCACTACGTCAAATCCTAAAACCTGAAGACCGTTTCTTAAAGCATTAGCTTTATAATGAATCTGATCAGCGATAAAATTCAATCCTGTAGGTCCATGGTATACGGCATACATTCCTGCCATTACTGCTAAAAGCACCTGAGCTGTACAGATATTGGAAGTCGCTTTTTCTCTTTTAATATGCTGTTCTCTTGTTTGGAGAGCCATCCTTAGTGCTCTTCTTCCATACATATCCTGAGAAACTCCGATAATCCTTCCCGGAATATCTCTTTTATAATCTTCTTTACAAGCAAAGAAAGCTGCATGAGGACCTCCATATCCCATAGGAATACCAAATCTTTGTGTTGTTCCTACCGCACAGTCTGCACCCATTTCAGCCGGAGATTTTAACTTTACCAAGGCCATAGGATCACAGGCAACAACTACCTGTAAGTCTTTCTTTTTATATTCTGCAATGTTGGATGTATAGTCAAGTACAATACCATTTTTACCCGGATATTGTAATAATACGCCATAATAGGTTTCATCAAATTGATGATTTTCGTGATCTCCTATTATAATCTCTATTTCTAGACCTTCTGCTTTTGTTTTTAATACGGAAACGGTTTGTGGTAAAACCAATTCAGAAACAAAAAACTTATTGGCAATAGCTTTTTTCTGATCTTTTGTTCTGTTATTAAAGAACATGTGCATAGCTTCCGCCGCTGCTGTAGATTCATCCAGCAAAGAAGCATTAGCCAGTCCAAAACCTGTAAGATCACACACAACAGTCTGGAAATTAAGAAGAGCCTCTAATCTTCCTTGGGCAATCTCAGCCTGATAAGGTGTATACGCTGTATACCAACTTGGATTTTCAAAAATATTTCTCTTAATCGCTGCCGGTAAGAGGGTATTATGATATCCAAAACCTATGTAGTTCATAAAATCGGCATTCTTGACAGCCAACTCTTTTGAATGACGAATCATTTCGTATTCTGAAAGTGGTTCAGATATTTCAAGATCCTTTTCTAAACGGATAGAAGCTGGGATAGTCTGAGAAATTAACTCTTCAATACTTGAAACGCCAATTTTATCCAACATCGCCTTTTTATCAGCTTCATTAAGGGAAATGTGACGATTCACAAACTGTTCTGTATTCATTTTTTATATTAGATTTTGTTTGTAAAAAAAGATGGGTAAAATTACAATTTTTTGAAGGAATTTCCAAC
>NZ_JALAHD010000058.1 GCF_022712095.1 Chryseobacterium sp.
ATATTTATTTGTAAAACTATTTTACAAAGGTATTACAATTATTTTTCATAAACAAATTTCCTACATGCTATACCTTTGTCTTGTTCAAATAGAGTAGAACAAAGAAATTTAGAAAAAACAATATTAACAAAATTAAATTTAATTTATTATGAAAAAGTCATTATTCGTAGCTGCTATCGCTGCAATCTCTTTAGTTGCTTGTAAAAAAACTGATGCTACTAGCACTGAAGGTGCTGTTGATTCTGCTGCTGCTGTAGTTGATTCTGCTGCTTCTGTAGTTGACTCTGCTGCTTCTGTAGTTGATTCTGCTGCTACAGCTACTGCAACTGCTGTTGATTCTGCTGCTACTAAAGCTGCTGGTGCTGCTGATGCTGCTGCAAAAGATGCTAAAAAAGCTGTTGAAGCTGCTAAATAATTTTAGCACGAATACAAAACATAAAAAAACACTCCACTCAGTGGGGTGTTTTTTTATTTAATAGATTATAGATCAATTTCCTTCACTCTTTTGTCTTAACGTTTCATAGCAGGTAATAGCTACAGCATTACTTAAGTTGAGTGAATCAATACTCCCTGCCATAGGAATTAAAGTATTCTTTCCCTTATTGGTCCAGAAATCACTTAATCCGGAATGCTCAGTCCCGAATACAATGGCAGATTTTTGATTAAAATTCCTTACGTAGATATTCTCAGATGTTTCATCCATAATGGTGGTATAGATATTGAATTGATGCTGATGTAAGAATTCAATTAAACTCTCATTTTCAGATTGAAAAACCTGCATTCCGAAAAGGCAGCCTACGCTGGAACGAATAACATTGGGATTATAAAAATCCACTTTTGTATCCGTAACAATAAGAGCGTCTATCCCAAATGCCTCACAGCTTCTTAATATGGCTCCAAGGTTTCCCGGTTTTTCAACTCCTTCTACAATAATGACAGTTGAGTTTTCTTTAGGAACAAACTCATTTAGATTAGATTCCTTTACTTTATAAATCCCTATAATCCCTTCGGAACTTCCCCTGTAAGCAATTTTCTCATATACCTTGTTACTTACCCGATAAATCTTTCCCTGATCAGGCTGGGGGCCGTCATAAATATCCTCACAGATATAGAATTCTGTAGCTTCAAAACTGAATTTTTGAGCCCTTTCATTCTCTTGCCTTCCTTCGATAACAAAAACTTCCGACTTTTTACGAAACCTATTGTCTGTAAGAAGTTTAGTGATATTTTTTATTTTTTCGTTTTGAAAACTTTCTATAATCATTGATAAATATTTAAAATAAAATTATGAAACAGATGGAGTATATGGATCAGTCTCCTTTTTATTTTTTGTCTTTAATATTAATAAACTTCCAGCCAGTATGACCATACAGCTTGCTAACCATAAAAAGTATCCTAAACCATAAGATTCTATAGGTCCTTTGTGTCCGGCTTCATTAAGAATGATTTCTTTGGAAAATAGAAAGGATAGTGATAGCAGAACTGCTAAGAGGCTTGTTATAGTTGATATTTTTGTTTTATTTATTGCAAGACAGAACCAGGAGATAATTAACATGGGATTGGCAAGCCAGCTAATTTCTCCATCAAATAGAACAAACCATCCCAATAAAAAACACATTAGAGTATCTATAGATTTTCCTCCTGCAATACCTGCTGGAAGAAAAAGAGAAATAATAAGCAGAATGATGGATATAATAATGTAAATAAACCTTGTTACAAAAGTTTTCATAGTTGCGTTTTTAAGTTTGTTTAGTCTTCAGTAGTATCTATTAAGCTCTGAGGAAGCTCTTTTTTATTTTTAATTCCGAGGGATTTTAATTTCTGGGTTTGGATAACGAGGTTGTCATTTCCTGTAGAGAGCTGTTTATAAGCATCATTATAAACATTCTTTGCCTGGTCAAGATTCTTACCTACTTTCTCAAGGTTTTCTACAAAGCCCACGAATTTGTCATATAATTTTGCTCCACGCTCAGCAATCTCCATAGAGTTTCTGTTCTGATATTCGCGTTTCCAAAGATCTGCAATAAGTTTTAAAGAAGTAATTAAATTACTTGGATTTAATAATAAAATTCTTCTTTCATAGGCATAGTTCCAAAGATTAGGCTCTGCTTGCATGGCCGCAATATAAGCCGGCTCACTTGGAATAAACATCATGACAAAGTCTAAAGATTTTCCATAATCGTCATACGCTTTCTGGCTCAGTTGCTGGATATGATTTTTAATAGAGGATAAATGCTGATTGAGCTTTGCATGATAAACATCCTGATCCGTTTCATCTACTAATTCGGTAAATGCTGTTAAGGAAACTTTAGAATCTATAATTACATTTCTTTCATCGGGGTATTTAATAACAGCATCCGGGCGCATTTTTTTTCCTGAAAATTCTGAGAATAAAGCTTTATTATCTTCATCACGAAGCTCATGTTCCAGAAAATATTCGCGGCCTTTTACCAATCCTGATTTTTCCAGAATACTTTCCAGGATCATTTCTCCCCAATTTCCTTGGGTTTTGCTTTCTCCTTTCAGAGCACGGGTAAGCTTCTTGGCATCTTCTGAAATTTGTTGATTAAGTTCTGCGAGTTCTTTTACTTTTTCGGCTAAAGAAAAACGTTCTTTGTTTTCCTTTTCATAAGCCTCATTTACTTTGTTCTTTAAATCAAGGATTTTTTCTTGGAATGGATCCAGAATTGTTTTAAGATTATTCTGATTAAGAGCAGTAAATTTTTCAGTTTTTTCTTCTAAAATCTTATTAGCCAGATTTTCGAACTGAAGCTTGGCCTCTTCCTGGATTTTAGTAATCTCTTCTTTCTGTGTTTCCAACGATTTCTGTAAGCTCTCATTAATAGCAGAAAGCTCGGAATTACGGGCAAAAATATTTTGTTTCTCAGCAGTCAGAACTTCAATCTGTTGGGTTTGTTTCGAACCAAGTTCTTTTTGTTCATTAAATTGAGAAATCAATGAAGAATATTCAGCAGAGATTTTAGCAAATTCATTTTTAAGGTCATTCAGATTATCATTTTGCAGCTGAGAATTCTGCTTTTCTGAAAGAATATTTTGATTAAGCTCATTAATTTTTACAGTTGAATTATCCAGATCAGATTGAGTACGGATAAAAAGATTGTTGAGTTCCTCATGTGTATTTCTTGAAACCATGGAGGATTTCAATATAAAATAAAGAATAACAGCACCTATGGTACCACCCAATACAAAACCAATAATTAAATAAGTCATCTCCATCTTCCAAAATTATGAAAAAAAGACGGGTGTAAAAATTAGTAATTTCAGGAATTAAAATTAAGGCTTTTTATTAAAGCGGATTTATACTTTCATCTTCCAGTGAATTTTTTTAAGGAATGCCTATCTTTATACGAAATTTCGGAACATTTATGAATATTTTATTAGTGGAAGATGATCAGAGGATCAGTGTTTTTTTAGTGAAAGGTCTTGGAGAGGCAGGTTACCACGTTGTTCTTGCCGAATCCGGAGAAAAGGCCCGTGATCTCATCAATACATATGACTTCGATATTATTTTAATGGATATCATGCTTCCGGGGTTAGATGGAATTCAGCTTACACAGATTATCCGGTTTAAAAAGAACTATACTCCGATTTTAGCTTTAAGTGCTTTAAACAGTCCTGATGATAAAATAAAAATGCTGGATATGGGTGCTGATGACTATTTATCTAAACCTTTCCATTTTGAAGAACTTCTTTCAAGAATTAAGGCATTAACCAGAAGAAATAAATTAAGTTATCAGAAAGAATCCCAGCTTTTGTCATGTGGTGATTTGGTTATTGATACCGATTTACATAAAGTAACCCAAAACACTAAAGAAATTGAACTTTCTCCGACAGAATATAAGCTGCTTGTTTTTCTGATGGAGAATAAAAATAAAGTATTAAGCAGAACCCAGATTTTACATAATGTATGGGGAATCAATTTTGATAACAGTACCAATTTGGTAGATGTATATATATCTTATGTAAGAAATAAAATTGATGAAACGGAACATAAGATAATTCATACCATAAAAGGAACAGGATATTTAGTTAAAGATTAAAATGACTTTAAGAAACAGGTTTACACTTATTTCCAGCCTTTCGTTCGGAATCTTTTCTATCATTACTTTTGTAATTGTATTTTTTGCGTATTACGATAGCACGAAGATTTTTTATTTTGAAAAGCTTAGAAATACAGCACTTATTTCAGCAATCTATTATCTTGAAAAAGATGAGCTTCCTACCAACAGGCATGCAGAAGTCAAAAAAGAATATAACAGTCTTATTGCAAACCGGATGGTGGCTATTTATGATAAAAATGATCAGGTCACATTTGGGAAAAATCTTAACGATCCTAATATTCAGGAAAAACATTTAATAACAGCAAGAACGAACAAAAGAGTTCAGTTCATGTCGGATAATAATTTCTATTATGGTATTTTTTATCCCGATAATCAGGGGGATTTTGTTGTTTTTGCCAAATCATCCAATGATTCTTTTAAATCTCAGATGCTAAGGCTCGCCATTATTATGCTTTCAGTATTAATTGTAGGATTACTGGCCATCTACTTTTTGAGCAGATATCTAGCAAAGGTTGTCTACAAACCTATTTCCAATGTGGTAAAGCGGATTAATAATGTAGATTATAATAATATATCCCAGGCGATTACCACAACTAATACCCATGATGAAATTGAAGAGCTGATAAAATCCTACAATAAGCTGCTGAGAAGAATTTCAGAAAGTGTACTTGTTCAGCAGAACTTTATCAACTATGTATCCCATGAGTTTAAAACTCCTTTAGCTTCGATATCGGGAAATCTGGAAGTATTTGCCCAAAAAGACCGTAGTCCGGAAGAATACAGAATGGTAACAAAGGAAGCTCTTGAAAATGTATATGAAATTGAAAATATCCTTAATAACCTTTTACTGATGTCCGGCTTAACCAAACTGGAAGATTCTCATCAGCAGGTGCGAGTAGATGAATTGATATGGAAGATTTATGAAAAACTGAGTGCGAAAGCCAAAGAGAATTCTTCTTCCATTACAATTAATTTAAATGTCAAAAATTCTTCCCTGCTCGAACTTACCGGAAATGAAACATTGCTGTATCTGGCATTATATAATATTGTAGAGAATGCAGTTAAGTATGCTGAACAAAATCCGGTTACGGTAACGATTCAGGAAAAAGACCAGCAACTGAATATACTCGTGAAAGATCAGGGGAAAGGTATTTCAGAAGAAGACCTCGGAAATATTACTGACACTTTTTATCGTGGCGGAAATGTAGAAAATATAAAAGGAAGTGGAATAGGACTGTCATTATCAAAAACTATTTTTGATCATCATCATATCATAATGAAGATTACATCAGCCCTTGATTCCGGCACCGAAGTCCTTTTGATATTTCCAAGAAAATAATAATGATATTTCCTGTTCTAATCGAATTCTAATTTTAAACTAATTTAAATTTAATTCCCTTTAAATTTGGGTTTAATGTTTGAGAACTAGCTTTGTGGTCTTAAATAAAAGACCTTGAAGAAAATCATATTCACATTATTTTACATTCATTTTTTTAGTTTCTTTTTAGCTCAAAATACTGATACTTTAAGAATAAGCAGAAAGGAGGCTGAATCTATTTTTCTTGAAAATAATCTCGATCTTATCGTTCAGAAATTGGAAATATCCCAGGCAGAAGCAAGAGCCGTTCAGGCGAAGTATTGGCCTAATCCTACGTTAAGCATCAGCGAAGTAAATCTGTGGAGAACCTATGATATAGAAAAACAGCCGGCATTAATCGGGAATTGGGGAAAGAATACACAAATCTCTGCTGAAATAGAACAGGTGATACAAACTGCGGGCAAAAGAAGAAAGAATATAGAGCTTCAGAAATTAGAAGTGGAAGGAGAAAAATATGAGTTGCAGGAAGTTTTACGGGAGCTTAAAAATGTATTACGAAATACCATAACGGAAATCTTATACAATCAGGAGCAGCAAAAGCTCTATGAGAGCCAGATTTTATCTATTGAAAAATTAACGAAATCTTATCAGAATCAATTAAATCAAGGGAATATCAGCAAAGCAGAATATATCCGCCTTAAAGCTCAGGAGATTGAGTTTAAGAAAACATTGGTTTCATTAAAACAGGAAATTGAAGACCATCAGGTGGAATTAAAGGCCTTATTGATGGCTCCTTCTCATTCGTATATTATTATTTCAGATACTTTGAAAATTCCGGGAAAAGAAATCTCAGAACTTGAACTTCCCAAATGGTTAGAAACAGCTAAAGAAAACCGGCCGGATATTTTAATAGCTAAGAATAAAGAACAATATGCCCAGAAGAATCTGGAATTACAAAAAGCATTAAAAACTCCTGACCTGGCTGTATCACTCGGTTATGACCGCGGGGGGAATATTATGAAGGATTTTGTAGGGCTGGGAGTTTCTTTCGACTTACCCATCTTTGACAGGAATAAAGGAAATATTCAGGAAGCTAAACTGGATATAGAAAAGAAAGGATATGAAACCCGGAAAAATATTTTGAAGTCAGAAAATGAAGTCAATTCAGTGGTCCGCAATTATATCAGAACCCGGGAGATTTATTATCAGATTGATGAAACTTATGAATCAACCCTGGATGGCTTGCTGACCAGTCATGAAAAAAACTTCAGATTAAGAAATATCAGTATGCTTGAATATATGGACTTTCTGGATACTTATATCAGCAATAAAATGATCATACTGGATACCAAAAAAGAACTTAACGAATATTACGAAAACCTGCAATATGTTGTAGGACAGGATTTATAACATACGATGAAGACAAAATATATTATAGCAATACATTTCTCTTTGCTTATGGCTGCCATGAGCTGTTCTGAGAAAAAAACGGAAGAGAACTCTACAGAAAGTAATTACTGCATCAGTAAAGAGCTTAAAAAAGATCTGAAGCTGGCCAAAGTGGAAATGCGATCCGTTGAAGAAAGTATAACCCTTACCGGGGAAGTGGAAAGTAATTCCGATAAAACAGTTCCCTATGTAAGTCTTGTAGATGGGGTGGTTACTGAAACCTATTTCTCTTTGGGGGATTATGTGAGAAAAGGACAGGTTTTAGCCACTGTTAAAAGTGTTTCGTTAAATGAAATGCAGGATGATACCCAGACGTTACAAGCTCAGTTGGCAGTAGCCAAAAGAAAATTAGCTTCTGTAGAATCCATGTATAAAGATGATATAGCATCCCAAAAAGATTTGCAGGAAGCCAAAGCTGAAGTGGAAATCCTTCAATCCAATATTTCAAAAACAAAAAAGAATATGCAGTTGTATTCTGCAGGAAAAGGAAATCTTCAGATTAAATCTCCGGCTGATGGATATGTGATAGAAAAAAATGTTTCCAACGGAATGCCGGTTACGGCCGGAGGAGAACAGCTTTTTACTATTTCCAATCTGGATAAAGTATGGGTGATGGCTAATGTCTATGCTACCAATATGCGCCATGTCTATGTAAATCAGCCTGTAGTTGTAAAAACTCTGGCTTATCCGGATGAAAGCTTTGTCGGAAAGATAGATGCTATTTCGCAGGTATTCAATGAAAATGAAAGGGTGTTGAAAGCTAAAATTATTATGGATAATAACAATATGAAGCTAAGACCGGGAATGTCCGCGGATATTGTTCTTCCTATAAATTCCCAGGATAAGACGGCATTGGCTATTCCTGTAAAAGCATTGATTTTTGATAATAATCAAAGTTATGTTATTGTTCATAAAAGTGACTGTTTATTAGAAATAAGAACTGTGACCGAAGTGAGTACCAATAGCCAGTATACCTATGTGGAAGGAAATCTTAAGCCTGGTGAAAATATCATTGCATCCAATGCATTGCTGATCTACGAAAATCTGAAAAACCAATCCAATAATTCAACGAACTAATGCGAAAATTTGTACAAAGTATCGTTTCCTTTTCTTTGAGAAACTCGCTGATTGTTCTTTTGGGAACCGTATTATTATTGATTGGAGGAATCTATTCCTATATCCATACACCTATTGAAGCATTTCCGGATGTTACGAATACCAGGGTAAGGGTCATTACCCAATGGCCGGGAAGAAGTGCGGAAGAAATAGAAAAGTTTGTCACCTTGCCTATTTCAAAGGAAATGAATACCATTCCTAATAAAACATCGGTAAGATCTATTTCATTATTCGGATTATCAGTAGTTACCGTTATTTTTGATGACCATGTAGATGATTTTTATGCCCAGCAATATGCTTCCAACCGGTTAGGAAATGTAGAGCTTCCCAATGGAGCGGATTACAGTATTGAGCCTCCTTCAGGAGCAACAGGTGAAATTTACCGTTATATAATTAAAAGTAAACTACCTATTAAAGAAGTTACAGCTATTCAGGATTGGGTTATTGAAAGAGAACTTTTAGCAGTGCCGGGAGTGGCAGATATTGTAAGCTTTGGAGGGGAGGAAAAAACCTATGAAATAAAGATCAATCCTACGGAATTACATAATTATGATCTTTTCCCTCTGGATGTATATGAAGCAGTTTCCAGAAGCAATATCAATGTAGGGGGTGATGTTGTTTCAAAAGGAGATCAGGCTTATGTGGTACGGGGAATCGGCCTTTTGGAAAGTAAAGATGATATCGAAAATATTCAGATTGAAGTAAAAGGATCTACTCCTATTCTTGTGAAACATGTGGCAGAAGTTAAAGTTTCTGCCAAGCCAAGATTAGGGCAGGTAGGATATAACAAGGAAGATGATGTTGTAGAGGGGATTATTATTATGCTTCGTGGTGAAAACCCAAGTGAAGTTATTGCAAGGCTGAAAGATAGAATCACGGAACTTAATGGTGGTGAACTGCCGGGAGACGTTCAGATTGTACCGATTATAGATCGTACGGAACTTGTAAATACTACTGTTCATACCGTTTCAAAGAATTTGGTGGAAGGAGTTATTTTAGTTTCCATTATAGTATTTATCTTTTTATATAACTGGCGAACTACATTTATTGTAGCATCTGTAATTCCGTTGGCTTTCCTTTTTGCTATCATTATGCTGAAAATTCAGGGGTTGCCGGCCAACCTGATTTCAATGGGTGCGCTCGACTTCGGTTTACTGTTGGAAGGAACACTGGTTATTGTAGAACATGTCTTCGTTGCTCTCGAGCATAAGGCCAAGCAGGTCGGATTGCGGAGATTTAATAAAATGTCCAAATTGGGAATTATTAAAACAAGTGCTGGAAGTGTAGCCGGATATATTTTCTTTGCCTTATTAATTCTTATCGTTGCCCTGATGCCTATTTTCTCTTTCCAGAAAGTAGAAGGTAAAATGTTTTCTCCCTTGGCATTCACATTAGGATATGCATTATTGGGATCTTTGATCTTAAGTTTAACCTATGTGCCGGCTATGTGTAAACTTTTACTCACTAAAAATATTGAAGAAAAAGAAAACTTTATCTCCAGATTTTTCAGGGTAAATATGTTTAAGTTCTATGAACTTAGTGTACGTTATAGAAAAGGATTTATGCTGGGATTTGTTCTATTGTTGGCGTTTTGTGGCTGGAAATTTTCTAATTATGGTTCAGAGTTTTTGCCTAAACTTAATGAAGGAGCGATTTATGTAAGAGCAACACTTCCTAACAGTGTCAACCTAGATGAGTCTGTGAGGCTAACCAAAGAAATGAAGCAGATTCTGATGAAATATGATGAAGTGAAATTTGTAATGACCCAGACAGGGCGTCCCAATGACGGAACCGATCCTACAGGTTTTTTTAATATTGAATTTAATATTCAGCTTAAACCGGAAAAAGAATGGAAGAAAAAGGTTTCCAAAGAAGATCTTCTCGAAGATATGAGGGTCTCCCTGGAAAAATATCCGGGAATTAATTTCGGATTTAGCCAGCCGATTCAGGATAATGTAGAAGAATATGTGGCGGGGGTAAAAGCTCCCTTAGTAATCAAGATTTTCGGTAATGATTTATTTCAGCTGGAAAATTATGCCAATCAGGTAGCTAATTCCATTAAAACCGTTCCGGGAATTTCTGATGTCAATGTTTTCAAGAATATAGGTTTGCCTGAATTAAGGATCCAGCTTCATGATTCTAAAATGGCAAAATACGGAGTATCTACTGCAGATGCGCAGGCGGTTATTGAAATGACCATCGGAGGTCAGGCAGCTACCAAATTTTATGAAGAAGAAAGAATGTTTGATGTTATGCTGAGGTTTGAAAAGCAATACCGGGATAATCCGGAAAAGATTGGGAATATATTGATTCCGACTCAGGATAATAAAAAAGTACCGTTGAAAGAAATAGCAACCATTGATTATCATACGGGCCCTTCATTTATATACAGAGAAGGAAACAGCAGATATATCGGAGTCGGATTTAATATTGAAGGACGGGATTTGGGAAGCACTATTAAAGATGCCAAAGCACAGGTGGCAAAAGATGTTCATATCCCGAAAAACCATAAAATGACCTGGGCAGGTGAGTTTGAAAGTAAAGAAAGAGCAGGAAAACAGCTGGCAATGGTTGTTCCGATTTCATTGGCACTTATCCTGATGCTTTTATTTTTCAATTTTGGAAATATGAAAGATACCCTTATTTCTTCTATTACACTGGCTTTTGCTTTCATCGGTGGGTTCTTGTCACTGTGGTTTACAGGGACGATTTTCGGAATTTCAGCAGGAATAGGGTTCATTATTCTTTTTGGAGTTGCTACCATTGACGGAATTGTTTTAATTGGAGTAATGAAAGAAAATCTACTTAAAAGGATGCCTTTAAAAGAAGCGATTTCAGAAGGTGTTAAAAGCAGGATTCGCCCTGTGGTTATGATTGCACTGATGGGATCAATTGGATTGTTTCCCGCAGCTATATCCAATGGAATGGGGTCAGAAATTCAAAAACCGTTGGCTATTATGATTGTAGGAGGATTGATTATATGTATGCTTTTATCATTCACTATTCTACCTACCATTTTTTACTATGCCTATCGGAAAAAATATAAAGTAGGGTAATAAAGCTTGTTTGTTTTTAATAATTGTAAAGCCAAACTTCTCAGAAGTTTGGCTTTCATTTTTATAAATTTTTCTTTATCCGCAAAGCAATGAAAAAGATTGAATTAATCTTTGATTCGCAAAAATTCTCTTGCTAATTCTATCATTTTAGGATCTCCTGTGTACTTACCGTGTTCATCCGATAATTTTACAGTAGGAATCCATTCCTTATTAGGTGCCTGTACTCCGATTAATTTCATCACAATATTCATAGGTTTCAATCCTACATCATTCGTAAGGTTGGTTCCGATGCCAAAGGAAATTCCTATTTTGCCCCTGCAGTAATTGGTGATTTCTTCTACTTTTTCAAGATTAAGTCCATCAGAGAAAATAATATATTTGAATAAAGGATTGATTCCGTTTTGTTGGTAATGAGAGATGGTCTTGTCAGCAAATTTTAGCGGATCTCCGCTGTCATGGCGTACACCATCGAAAAGCTTGGCGAATTTTTTGTCAAACTGGCGGAAGAAAACATCTGTAGTATAAGTATCAGATAATGCAACACCCAGGTCCCCGCGATAAACATCTACCCAATGTTCCAGCGCTAATTCATTGGACATTTTAAAACCATATTCTGCAGCGTGGAACATGAACCATTCATGAGCGTGGGTTCCAATAGGCTTTACATTGTATTTCATGGCAAAATGAACATTAGAAGTTCCGATGAATGTAGAGTCCTTCTTCTGAGTAAGAGCTTCCATTACCAGATTTTGTACTTTATAAGAATGTCTTCTTCTTGTACCGAATTCGGCGAAAGTAACTCCTAATTTGTTAAGGTTGTCCGCTTTTTCAAGAGTTTTGTTCATTACAACTTCATTGGAATCTCTTTCCATATGGTTCATTTCATAATGAAGTTCACTGATCAATGCTAATAAAGGGACTTCCCACAAAATAGTACGATACCATAATCCTTCTACGGTTACGGAAAGGTCATTTCCGGTTTGAACAACTTTTACTTCTGAAGGGTCATAGTGGTAACCTTCAAGAAAATCTAAATAAGGTAGATCCAGATAAGGACAGGTTTGAGCCAGAAATTTTTTTTCTTCTTTGGTCAGCTTAAGTTCGGCCATTTTGGTAATAGCTTCACGTAAAGCAGTATCAAAGCCTTCCGGGAAATGATGTTGTCCTCTATTAATGAATTCGTATTTTACAACCTGACTTGGGAACAGTTTTACAACGGCATTCTGCATAGTGATTTTATAGAAATCATTATCCAGGATTGAATTGAGATGTGTTTTAAACATTTTTATTAGGGTTCTGTATTAAGCAAATATAGAGAAAAACAACAACGTTAATGGTATTTGAAAGGTTGTTTTTAAGACTATTGGATTTTTACATTTATTGTAGGAGAAATAAAAGAAAATATTTCAGGATGGTACTTATGCTTTCTTTAAGGCTTAACACATTTTAAATAAGGCAGATGGTGATCACAAAAAAGCCACTGAAAATCAGCGGCTTTTTTTATTTTCCTAAGTAAGAATTGTACATCCAAACTTCTTTTTCCTGTTCAGTAATATAATCACTCATCTGAGAGTTGGTTCCTTCATCGCCAGCTTTATCTGTAATGTCTAAAAGTTCTCTTTGCAGATCGATCACTACTTTAAAAGAGCTTAATATATTTTCAACACTTTTTACAGCATCACTTACCTCCTGACTCTCTTTAATAGTAGCTACCTTTAAATAATCAGAATAATTGTGAGCAGGTGTTGCTCCCAGCGTTAATATTCTTTCAGCAATTTCATCGATTTTCAATACTAAGCTGTTGTATAACTCTTCAAACTTTGGATGTAAAGTAAAGAATTGATCTCCTTTAATATTCCAGTGCGATCCTCTTGTATTTTGGTAAAAAATCGAATAGTTCGCTAAAAGTACATTTAGTTTTTCCGCAATTTTTTTACAGTCGGCTTCTTTTAAGCCTATAATACTTGCATTTTTCATAGTGGTTTATTATTTAATATATAACAAATATAGTAAATATTATGCCCTTGGGACGGGCCCTAGTGATAGATGGTAACTATAGTACGATTTTTCAAAAAAATTTGGAGAAGAATTCTTATTATTGTGGCGGATATGAGAAGCTTTTACCTTACTGCCGGAATATTTTCAGGAATCTGTGTGATTTATATCATGACTATGTTGTCAGGAACAGATAACTTTTTTACATATATTCTAGATGATGCTTATATCCATCTGGCAATAGCCAAAAACTTTGCATTGCATGGTGTATGGGGAATGACACAGTACGCTTTTTCATCCTCATCCTCATCACCTTTATTTACTGCTATTCTAAGTGGCTTGATCTATGTTTTCGGGAATCATTATTTAATACCGCTTTTATTTAACAGTATTGTTGCCGTTCTGGTTATTTATTTTCTAGTTAAGTATTATTCATCTTATTTTAATAAGGAATGGTATATAGTTTTTGCCTCTCTTTTTACGCTTTTATTTGCAGTATTGCACTTTCAGATTGTTACCGGAATGGAACATGTTTTTCAGGTTCTGATTATTGTTATTAATATTTATTGCTTTCAAAAATGGTATCAGTCGGATTTTAGAAATTCAAAGATACGATTAGGCTTTTATACTACCATTGTCTTATTGGGACTGATAAGATTTGAGAGCATGTTTTACTTTGTTTCATTGGCATTTATTTTTTTCCTTCTTAAGAAATTCAATAAAGCGATTGCTGTTTTGATTTTAGGCTTTGTCCCTATTTGTGTTTTCGGATATTATAATTATCAGCAATCAGGTCATTTTTTTCCAAATTCTGTGGTAGTAAAAGGAACGACCATTGATTTTTCAGGGAATTATCTTGCTCAGATGAAGTACTTCCTGTTTGATAAAATATTACTTAATGTTACCTTCTATAAAATTGCATTCTTTCCGTTGCTGATGAGTGTTGTTATAGTGTGCAGGGATTATAAAAGATTGGATCTTAAAAGTGTTCTTAGTAATAATTTTTTAATAATTGTCTGGAGTGTCACTCTGGTATTGCATTGTTTATTCGGAGACTTAAAAGGGTTCCGATATGAGGCATATCTTTTGGTCGCTTTATCAATGCTGCTTATTCCCAAGGTGGTTCTTTTTTTTCAGAGTCCGTTGACTTTTGTGAAGAAAGATCCTCTTATGACAGCTTTAATTGTATTCAATATATTATTATTGATATATAAAGTAGGTTATGCTCATATAATAATGATTAAGGGGAGTGAGAATGTTTACAGGCAGCAGATTCAGTCGGCAAGATTTCTGGAAAAATATTATAATACTTCAAAGGTGGTAGCCAATGATATTGGAGCGATCTGTTATTTTTCGGATATTCACTTGTTTGATATTGCCGGACTGGGAAGTGAGGAAATGATTCGGTTTAATGAAAAAGAGAAAGTTTTTGATGATGAATTTGAAAATTTTGTTACCCAATATAGTATTAATAATCATTATCAGCTTGCAGTAGTATATGAAGAATGGTTTTCCGGTCATATTCCTGGAAACTGGCGTAAAGTGGCTGTCTTGAAAATTGATAGTCATATTAATGTGGCTTTAGATCATGTGACTATATATTCTATTGATCCTGATATTCATTCGGAACTGAAAAAAAATGTAAAGAAGTTTAATTGGAATAAAAATGTACAGGTTATTTTATCGGAATAGAAAATTAAAAACCAGCTTTAAAAAAGCTGGTTTTTAATTTTAAGTAGATTATTTATTTCAGATATTTTAAACTGGCATTTTTTGAATTAAATGATACATTGACAATATACATTCCTTTCTGTAGTGAGGGAAGTTCTATTGATCCGGAGTTTCCTGTATAAGTGTTTTTGAAGACCTGCCTTCCTGAAGTGTCGTAAATGGATAGGTCAACAGGCGTGCTGATTGGTTCCTGAATAAGTACGTAAGCCGTATTCAACAATACATTATTAACTATGGCGATATCTCTGGAAGAAGGTTTTGTTTCATTGCTGATAGTAGAGTGCAAAGGAGGGAAACTTATTTTACCCATGACAAATCCTGAAATCAAATCCCTAGCATAACGGTCATTTTCAATATGAATGTTCATAGTGTAAATTCCATCCCTGAAATCTTTTAATGAAGCGATATATGATTGGGTTCCGGAATCATATTTAAATGAAACAGGAAGCTGTTTTTGTTTTGTGTAATCCGCATCAGATTTTTTAGATATCATATAGGCTCCTGCCTGAATAATACTGTTTTTAAGATCAGCTCCCTGGATATCCTTAATGATCAGTCTTTCGTTAATAGCATCTCTCTCAAGTAAAAAACCTGTATTTTCTGTACTTTTATAAATGTTCAGGTATTTCTCCTGAGTAGCGGGTGCAATATAGACTCCTTTTTTATATGTATTAGTTTGAGAAAGAGTATCTCTGGGGCTTTGGATTTTTTCTTTTATGCTGACCAGCTCATATTTTTCCTCATCCTTTTTAATGATGAGTTGAGGTTTGTCATTATATACCAACTGATAATCTGAAAATTCTGCGGCAGATTGGGAGTCTGCTTTTTCAGCAGATTTATTTGCTATTGGATAAGAAGGATCTCCTCCAAAGATCTCTAATATTTTATTCCAGGAATATTCATCATTGGGAAGATTAGAATGATTTCGTTTTCCTTCTCCGTCCTGAAGAACAATATGCCCTCCTGTCTTATAATGACTGTAATAAGGTGTGGTTCCATCGTTGTTTCCTCCACCCATGGCTTTAATAATGTTTCCTGTAGCAAGATTTTGCAGATAACTTGTGAAACCGTTATTTGAAAGAATATTATAACCGATATGTCCTATGTGGTAAAATTTGCTGGGATCATTATTAGGATGGTTGTCAACAATATTTCTTACATTTTCCATATAGTACGTTGTAGAGGTCTCCATTCCAGCATTCGGATAACTGGTTGATGCTACCCAGCTTATACCAGGCCATTGTCCCGCATTGGCAATTTGTGTTCCTTTAAGAGGTGTGCCTAAAGTAGCTACTTTAATTGCCATATCATTTTTACCGTAAATAGACAGTGCTAAGTCTATACTTTTTCCACCATTACTATATGCTGCCATATAGAATTTGGATGTTCCCAGTTTTGCTTTTACCTGTTCTAAACCTTCTGCAAAAAGCGCAGCGTTAGTTTCCATAGATTCACCTTTGGTTGTTGTAATAAAAACAGTTTTGTACCCATTGTTAAACGCTGATTTATATATCAAGGCATTATTATCAATGAATGTAGCATTGGTTCCATTATATCCGTGGGTAAAAACAATAGTTTTTCCGTTCCAGTTGGAAGGAGTAGCTCCATAATAGATAATACGCTCCTGATCATGACCGGAAAGAGTTCCATTGTTGGGGTTACTGAGATTATCTTCTTTTAACTGTGCGTGCGCAAAAATGCCATAAAAAGCTAAGAAAATTAGAAATAATTTGTTTTTTGGATTCATGTTTTGTTGTTTATTTGTTATTTTGGGTTAAAAATATAAATTATAGTAATATTTATTGTTAAAATAATATTATGCTTGTTTGTATAATAATTAATGTTAACTACTTGTCAATTAAAAAATTATTACTATTTTTGCAGCCTAAAATAAAAAGCAATTAAATGCCTACTATTCAACAATTAGTAAGAAAAGGAAGAGCCACGCTTGCCAAGAAGAGCAAATCGGCTGCCCTTGATTCTTGTCCACAAAGACGTGGAGTATGTACGAGAGTATATACTACTACACCTAAGAAACCAAACTCTGCACTAAGAAAAGTTGCAAGGGTAAGACTTTCTAATGGTAAAGAAGTTAACGCCTACATCCCGGGCGAAGGACATAATCTTCAAGAGCACTCGATAGTATTGGTAAGAGGCGGAAGGGTGAAAGACCTACCGGGAGTACGTTACCACATCGTAAGAGGTGCATTAGACACTGCAGGTGTAAATGGAAGAACACAGAGAAGATCGAAGTATGGAGCTAAGAGACCTAAACCAGGTCAGGCAGCTGCTGCACCAGCAAAAGGAAAGAAAAAATAATCATTAAATAAGGTACAGAAACAATGAGAAAGACAAAAGCGAAAAAAAGACCGTTGTTACCAGATCCGAAATTTAATGATCAATTGGTAACGAGATTCGTAAACAATTTAATGCTTGACGGGAAAAAGTCAATCGCATTCAAAATTTTCTATGATGCTTTAGACATCGTAGAAAACAAAAAAGGAGATAACGAAAAAACATCTCTTGAAATATGGAAAGATGCTCTTACTAACGTAATGCCTCACGTGGAAGTACGTTCAAGAAGAGTTGGTGGTGCAAACTTCCAAATTCCTATGCCAATCAGAGCTGATAGAAAAATTTCTATGGCTATGAAATGGTTAATTAAGTATGCTAGATCAAGAAATGATAAGTCTATGGCACTTAAACTTTCTGCTGAAATTCTGGCTGCTTCAAAAGAGGAAGGTGCGGCATACAAAAAGAAAAGTGATACTCACAAAATGGCGGAGGCTAATAAAGCTTTCTCTCACTTTAAATTTTAATTAAGACAATGAGTAGAGATCTTAAATTAACAAGAAATATTGGTATCGCAGCACACATCGATGCTGGTAAAACAACTACAACAGAACGTATCTTGTTCTATTCTGGTAAAAACCACAAGATTGGAGAAACTCACGAAGGTTCTGCAACTACGGACTGGATGGAGCAGGAAGCTGAAAGAGGTATTACAATTACTTCTGCAGCAGTTACAGTAGATTGGAAATTCCCAACTGAACAAGGGAAGCCTCTTCCAGACGCAAAAGATTATCACTTCAATATCATTGATACACCGGGACACGTTGACTTTACAGTAGAAGTTAACCGTTCTCTAAGAGTATTAGATGGTTTGGTATTCTTATTCTCAGCGGTAGATGGTGTTGAGCCTCAATCTGAAACTAACTGGAGACTTGCCGATAACTACAAAGTTCCAAGAATGGGATTTGTAAACAAGATGGACCGTCAAGGTTCTGACTTTTTGAATGTTTGTAAGCAAGTAAAAGAAATGTTAGGTTCTAATGCTGTTCCAATCGTTCTTCCAATCGGTGATGAAGCAGATTTCAAAGGAGTAGTAGACTTAGTTAAAAACCGTGCTATTGTATGGCATGAAGAAAATAATGGATCTACTTTTGATATTGTTGACATCCCTGCTGAAATGGCAGATGAAGTTAAGCAATACAGAGGTCAATTAATTGAAGAAATTGCAGCTTATGACGAAAATCTTCTTGAAAAATTTATGGAGGACGAAAACTCTATTACAGAAGAAGAAATTCACGCTGCATTAAGAGCTGCAACTTTGGATATGTCGATCATTCCAATGACTTGTGGTTCATCTTTCAAAAATAAAGGAGTTCAGTTCATGCTAGACGCAGTGTGTCGTTATTTACCTGCTCCCACAGATAAAGAAGCAATCGAAGGTACTAATCCTAAAACAGACGAGCCTATCGTAAGAAAGCCATCTGTAACTGAACCTTTTGCTGCTTTGGCATTTAAAATTGCTACTGACCCTTTCGTAGGTCGTTTAGCATTCTTTAGAGCATATTCAGGTAGATTAGATGCAGGTTCTTATGTTCTAAACACAAGATCTGATAGCAGAGAAAGAATTTCTCGTATCTTCCAAATGCACGCTAACAAGCAAGAGCCAATCGAATATATCGAGGCTGGAGATATTGGTGCAGCAGTAGGTTTCAAGGATATCAAAACTGGTGATACTTTATGTGATGAAAAGAACCCAATCGTTCTTGAATCTATGGTATTCCCTGATCCTGTAATCGGTATTGCTGTTGAGCCTAAAACTAAGGCAGATCAGGATAAATTAGGAAATGCATTGGCTAAATTAGCTGAAGAGGATCCAACTTTCCAAGTTAAAACTGATGAAGCTTCTGGTCAAACGATCATCTCAGGAATGGGAGAGCTTCACTTAGATATCATTGTTGACCGTTTAAAAAGAGAATTCAAAGTAGAAGTAAACCAAGGTCAGCCTCAGGTAGAATACAAAGAAGCTCTTACAGCTGTTGCAAACCACAGAGAAGTTTACAAAAAACAATCTGGGGGTAGAGGTAAGTTCGCGGATATCGTATTCGAAATCGGTCCTGCTGAAGAAGGAAAAACAGGTCTTGAATTCGTTAACGAAATCAAAGGGGGTAACATTCCAAGAGAATTTATTCCTTCAGTAGAAAAAGGTTTCAAAGAAGCAATGAAGAACGGTCCATTAGCTGGATTCGAAGTTGAAGCTATGAAAGTTACATTGAAAGATGGATCTTTCCACGCAGTTGACTCCGATCAGTTATCATTCGAATTAGCTGCAAAATTAGGATTCAAAGAATCTGGTAGAGCTGCTAAAGCTGTGATCATGGAACCTATCATGAAGCTAGAAGTTGTAACTCCTGAAGAATATATGGGTGATATCGTAGGTGACCTTAACAGAAGAAGAGGTACTGTAAACGGTATGGATGACAGAAATAACGCTAAAGTTATCAAAGCATTCGTTCCTCTTTCTGAAATGTTCGGATATGTAACTACTTTAAGAACATTATCTTCCGGTAGAGCTACATCTTCTATGGAATTTGAAAAGTATGAAGCTGCTCCGCAGAATATTGCAGAAGAAGTAATCGCTAAAACAAAAGGTTAATTTAAATTAGATTAAAATGTCACAAAGAATCAGAATAAAACTTAAGTCTTACGATTACAATCTAGTAGATAAATCTGCAGAAAAAATCGTAAAAACGGTAAAGGCTACTGGTGCTGTTGTAAACGGTCCCATCCCATTACCTACAAATAAGAGAATCTTCACTGTGTTGAGATCTCCACACGTTAACAAGAAAGCTAGAGAACAATTCCAACTTTCTGCTCACAAAAGGTTGATGGATATCTATTCATCATCTTCAAAAACGGTGGATGCTCTAATGAAATTAGAGTTACCAAGCGGTGTAGACGTGGAAATTAAAGTGTGATAACGCGCATACTTTGCCGTGATTATAGAAATCCCTTTTCATTTTTGAAAAGGGATTTTTTATGCTAATAAATTTTAAATTTAATTGGTGAATTGATCATATGATTATATTAATAATACTTTATTAATATTACTGTTATTTATATAAATAGGGTTTTTTCTCACGATAATATGATATATGTCATTTTTATTTATTTAGAATAATTAAAAACAATATATTTGCAAAAAGTTCTACATGAAAAAATCAATATCTATTTCTTTATTTGTATTAGGAGCCTGTGCTGTGAATGCTCAGCAAAGGAATGACACCATTAAAAAAGAGAGTAAAATTGAAGAAGTTGAATTGTTTGGGGAAAGAAACAAACAACCTGAAGGTCTGGAAGTAATTACAAGACTACCTCTGAAGCCAAGGGATCAGATCCAAAGTATTTCAGTGATCTCCTATAAAGCAATTGAAGAATTAGGTGCTCTTAGTGTTACAGATGTGGCAAAGAACGTTCCGGGTGTTACTCAGTTCGGGAGTTATGGAGGAACAAGAGAAAGTATGTCTATAAGAGGATATAGAGGTGTTCCGGTTCTTAAGAATGGAGTGATGATGGATTCTGATTTCCGTACGGCTGCCATGCTTACAGATATGCAGGGAGTAGAAAGTATTCAGGTGCTTAAGGGTTCTGCTGCTGTTACCCAAGGTATTGGGGATGGTTTAGGATCTGCAGGTGGAGTTATCAATGTAGTGACAAAAGTGCCTAAGTTTATTGATCAGACCAATGTGGGATTCAGATATGGAAGCTGGGACTTTTACAGACCTACAGTGGACTTCCAAAGAGTATTGGACTCGCAAGGTAAAGTAGCTGTCAGATTGAATGCAGCTTATCAGAATAATAATAGTTTCAGAAGATTCATTAATACAGAGCGTATCTATGTAAATCCATCAGTAGCGATTCGTCCGGATGATAAAACGGAAATCGTAGTAGAGATGGATTATATGCATAACAATACTACTCCGGATAGAGGTACTGTGAATTTAGCCACCGGAGATATCGAAGCATTATATGATATGCCAGGAAGAAAGTTTCTAGGTTTTTCTACAGATAATGCAAAAACGGAAACATTCAATTTCTCTACAACTGCTACAAGAAAGTTAACAGATAAATTGAAATTAAGAACAGCATTCATGAGTTCTTCTTATCAGTCAGAAACAATCGGAGCAGCCTTAGCTCCTGTTAATAGCAGTAGTCCAAATGAATACAGAAGAAGAACTTTAGCAAGATCTGACAGAGAGGATTTAAATAAAGTTTTCCAGTTTGATTTTATCGGCACAGATGTCAAGACAGGATTTATGAAACATACTTTTCAGGTTGGTTTTGACTGGAAGGAATCTAATGTAACAACCACAGCTTACGCTTCTAAAACAGTAGACCAAATTAATGTTCTTGAAGATGTTAATAATATCTTGCCATCTACAGTAAGTACTGATTGGACTCCCAATGCTTCCAATCCTGTTTTAACGCCTACTTTAGGTTTAATGGCTCAGGACGTAATTACATTTAATAAATATATTAAAGCCCATTTAGGAGTTCGTTATAGCAGATTAAATGGGTCAGACAAAGATCCTAATTCGGCTTGGAATCCATCATTCGGATTAATGATTTCTCCGGTTGAAAACATTAATGTATTTGGATCTTATACCAGTACCACTTCATTGAGATCTGCAAATAATGTTCTGCTGGAAGGAGGAACTGTTGGGGCCTCTACCACTAAACAATGGGAAGCTGGTATTAAATCAGATTGGTTTAATGAACGTTTAAGATTTAATATTACATTATTTGATATAAAGACCGATCACTTATCTTATTCAATACTTGACGAAGATTATAACCCTGTTGTGGTAGATGGAAATACAATGTATGGATTGGCAGGAGAATTAAGAAGAAAAGGTATTGAAATAGAATTAATCGGAAGAATTTTGCCAAACCTTCAAATTATGTCTGGATGGGCTTACTTAGATGCTCAATATCAGAATAGCCCTGCCTATGTCAATGGTTCAGCTCCTATGAACACTCCAAAACATACTGCTAATGCATGGTTAAACTACAAATTCAATGATGGAGCTTTAAGAGGACTCGATGTAGGAGCAGGAGTATACTATGTAGGGAAAAGGCCTGTTGATGAATGGAGCCAGAAAACATTTACTTCGGGACACGTGAATAGCGTTGCGGCAGGATTGAAGCCTTTCAATATGCCGGAATATACCACTGTAGATGCTCAGGTAGGATACGCATTTAGCAACGGTATCGGATTAAGAGCATTCTTCAATAATATTTTTGATGCGGTAGGATATAATTCCTATTTTAGGGGAGGGTATATAGATCAGATCCAGCCAAGAAATTTCGCAGTTCAGTTAAATTATAAATTTTAAAATACAATATCATGATCAATAATTATATCAAAATCTGTGTGTTTGCTCTTATTTCAGCTGTTGCAGTATCTTGTTCAAAAGGAGATAATAAGAAAAGAGGAGTAGATTATGCTCAGTTTAAAACTGAAGTTACTTTAACTCCTGAGCAGGCTAAGAGCTATGATGAAATAACCGCTAAATATCAAAAACTTCAGGAAGAAAATTTCCAGGCTGCAAAAACTCAGGGTGGAAATATGGATAGGGTTGCATTAGGTATTAAAAATGAAGAATTGAGAAACCAACAGGCGGTAGAAATGGCAAAAGTTCTTGATGCAGGCCAAATGGAAAAATTCAATGCATTTATTGATAAAAGTGCCAGAAAAAGACCGAGATATGATAATGCTTTATTAGAAAAAATCAAAACAGAAGCAGCCCTTACAGAAGAAGAGTTTGTGATGGTGAATGCAGCTAATGATGCTTTTGAGAAGGCGTTCAGTGATGCTCATGATGTATATCACGGAAACAATGATCTTGCTAAGGAGTATTGGGATAAATTTGATACCCAAAGGAAAGAAGCAATTAAAAAATCGCTGACTCCCGAACATTATACTAAGTTCGAAGAAATCGTAAAAGATATTCAGTTTAAAGGAAGAAAATAATTGGTTCTTCATATTAGTTTAGTAGAAAACATTAAAACGGAACTTCCTGTTTTAATGTTTTTATTGTTGAATGCCTTATGAATATTATTAAGAAAAGTCTTTTCCGGAAAAGGAGAAAGAATGAAGGTCGTATCAAATACCTGATGTGGTTATCTCATTTGTGGATAGGACTTCTGTCTTCTCTTGTCGTTTTTATTATGTGTGTAACCGGGTGTCTCTATGCATTCCGGAATCAGATTATCAACCTTTCCAATCAGGATAAAATATATGTTGATGCAGGCGCAGGTTCCGTTTGGAAACCCGGACAAATTCAGACAGAGTTACTGAAAAGTGGAAAAGAACTTACCAGAGTGCTCATTCCTGTAAAAAGTAATGAAAGCTATATGGTATCCTATCGTGAGAATAACCTTGATAAAAGTGTTTATTTTGATCCATATACGGGGAAAGAACTAGGCCCGCCGGATACAGGCTCCAACCAATTCTTTGAGGTTGTTTTAGATATTCACAGGAATCTGATGATGGGTAATTTTGGGAGACAGATTGTAGGAGTTTCGATTCTAATGTTTTGCTTTCTGCTGGTTTCAGGATTTATTTTATGGTTACCCAAAAAACTTAAATTTTTGAAGCAGGGATTAAGTATTAAATGGAATGCTAAATTTCAAAGATTTAATTATGACCTGCATAATACGCTGGGCTTTTATACCTGTCTAATGCTTTTCTTTATTGCACTAACAGGTTTATATGTCACCTATCCGTGGGTGAAGAATGCAATAGTAGTGAGTTTGGGTGGAGAATCAATCAATAACGTCAGTAAAGAAACCTCCGGAGAGGATGATCCATTTGGAAATTTATTAGGTGACATGCTGGAAAAACAAAATGAAAAGAAGAACATGAAAGGACAAGATCAGGTTTCGATTGATAAAATCTTAGAGCTGTCTGATCAGCACTTACCTTATAAAGCTGTAACGAGTATCGATTTTCCCAATAAAGAAAATCCCCGGTATGTAGTGATTAAAATAAATACCGAAAACCTCCTCGGGATGATGCTCCCTGATGAGATAACATTTGATAAAAAAGGAAATCTTAAGACCAAGGAAATCTTCTCAGACAAACCTTTGAATAAGCAGTTTGTGACACTCGCTAAACCATTGCATACTGGTGAGATTATGGGGCTGCCAAGTATTATTCTATATTTTATCGTATCCTTTGTAGCTTGTTCTTTGCCTATTACAGGATTTACAATTTGGAGGCACAGGTACAATAAACTCAAGTAAATTGTCTTTATTTGAGTTTTAATAAGTAATATTTTTTGCAATTTTATTTAGTTATTATATTG
>NZ_JALAHD010000059.1 GCF_022712095.1 Chryseobacterium sp.
ATCTTCAGTGATTTATTATTTAACTTTTCTTGCCATATAATCACTTTCATTTCCCAGTCTGTCAATTGCTTTTATAGCAACTGCATTTAAAGTTTTACCATCTTTATATTTAGGGATTTCTTTTGAAAGAGTTTCTAAGGTTAAGATCTCTGTTTCCCAAACCCCGTTGTATTGGGTAAACAATACCCACTGAAATACTTTTCCTATTTCTTTATTACTCCAGCTTGCTCTTGTAAAGCTTCCATTATCAGCAATAAACAACGTAGGCTGAGACAATGGCTCTGCTTTAATCCAGGGGCTTTTAGGTATCAACGCTTTTTCTTTATAGGGTCCGTTTTTCAATATACTCAGCATAGCCGGATTTTTAGATAAACCTGCAATACTCCAGTGAATCTCTCCGGCATCTTTTTTGAGTATCTGCCTGGAAATTTCAATCTGATTTTTAATTTCCGCGGGACGGTCCGAAACTTTTACTTCTACCGTATTTAATCCCGGCCATAAGTGACGCTTGAATGTATTTTCGGATTGCCACCAGTTTAGCAAAGGTTCAAACCCCTGTCCTTTTGAGCTGACCGGCCAATACAGCTGAGGAGAAAAATAATCTACCCAACCTTTATTCAACCATAATTTAGCATCTGCATAGAGTTCATCATATTGGGAAGACCCAACTATACCTTCCGGATATCCGGGTTTCCATATTCCGAATGGGCTGATTCCAAATTTTACATATTCTTTTTCAGCGTGTATCTCTTTATAAATCCTTTCCACAAATTTATTAACGTTATCCCGTCTCCAATCTGCTCTGGAAAGGCTCCCTCCATTATTTACATATTCTCTCCATGACGCATTATCCGGAAAGTCTGCTCCTTTGTTATAGGTAGCATACGGATAAAAATAATCATCAAAATGGATTGCATCTATATCATATCTTTTTACAATATCCTTTACTACATTGGAAACATGTCCCTGTGTTTTAGGATTAGCCGGATCTAACCAGTACATTCCATTTTTTAATCGTACTACAATATCAGATAGCTTATTTACCATAGACTGGCTGGTTACTGCTCCTCCATTGGTGTGATGGGCCCGATAAGGGTTAAGCCATACGTGGAGTTCCAACCCTCTCTTGTGAGCTTCTTCAATCCAGAACTGTAAAGGATCATAATTCGGATAAGGACTTCTCCCCGTTTCTCCTGTAAGGAAATAAGACCACGGTTCTAGTGAACTTGTATATAAGGCATCCGCAGACGGACGTACCTGAAATATAACCGCATTAAAGTTATTATCCTTAAGCATATCCAGCATACTGATCGCTTCTGCTTTTTGCTGATCTACAGACAGATCATTCCTGGAAGGCCAGTTGATATTAGCAACACTGGCTATCCATGCTCCACGGAACTCCCGGCTGACTTCAGGAAGGTTTACTTTATACGCTTCTTCCACAGGAGGAGTTACGGATTTCTTTATGTCTACCTGCTCCTTTGGCTTAGAAGCTACTTTAACAGGTTGTCTGGTCGTTGGTTTATTAGGAGTTGATTTTACATTATTCTGTACTGAACAGGAAGCAAGACTTCCCGCCAGCAGGATAAGTTTTAACTGATTTAATTTCATAATTTGAGGAAAAATGCAAATTTAAAAAACGCAAATTTATAAACTTGAAACAGAAAATCAGGTAAACATGTCTATTTTAATTAAATTTTATTGTTAAAGAACTTAAATATTTACACAATAACCTCTGTACAGCAAACCTTTCATTAAGTAAATTCTTTTCTACCATAAATTTTTTAAAACATAAATAATGTTGCCAAATGGAAACGGCTGTTTTTTGCATTAAACTCATTTCCTTTTCCTCTCCCATCAATTTGGGCATCCCCCCATCTTGCCACACTATTTTCTACTTCAAATCTTAGTTTTATCATTTTATTAAGTGACCAGTCTACACGGGGAACGATTCGCCAAAGCTGATCTACACTGCGTCCGCCGGGAGTAGCTGAAACAGCACCCCATGAAGAAGTCACACCATACGTTGCAGGAACTCTTCCTTCTACAGGATGATCTACACCCCTATTTTTTACAATCCCTGCAAAAAGTCCAAAAGAAACCGGCTTAGTGGTAGTCTGTTGGAAGTCAATCCAGGCACTTCTTGTGTTCATTGTACGGAAAAGGTCAGGCTCTCCCGGAGCTGAATATCCTACAAACCCTCCCAGCATAACAAGAGAGGAGGCATTTTGGGCCATCATAGCAGAGGCACTGATCATTAATGGTTTTGTTATTACTCTTGCATACGCCATTGCGGTAAAGCTTTTTACTCTTTCATTATTGACCACCGGTGGTTCACCCGAGGATAACTGAGGTCTCAGCACTTCATACTGTCCTGCAATACCTGCTACAAAACGGGAAGATTTATACTGAACCTGCAAATGGGAAGACGGCATTCCACTATCACGATAAGGGACTGTATTAGGAGTAAAGTCACGCTGAGAATTTAAAGCTGCAATTACTTTGAAATGCTCAGCAAATTGATGAGTTAGCCTTATCTGAGGGTTTCTGTTTAAAGCAAATATAGGTGACCCTGTACCGTAATTTACAACATTAGGTAAACAGTCTAAAATCACCATCGGATGCCAATACTGCCCTATTCCCAGCTGTGTTTTCTCCCAGTCCAGCATTACATAGGCATGACGGAGTCTGAATTCATTGATTCCTGCTTCTGTAGAGCCAAAAAATTCACCTTCCAATATGCCTGATGTCCTAGCACCAAGTATATCAGGTCCTTTTACATTAATCCCGGCACGTGATAATACCGATAGCATATGAAATTTTGATGCGGCATTAATATCCTCTCCGTTAATATCCAAAGCTCTGTCTCTGGGATATAAATGCACTATATTCTCTCCAGCCCCGATATTCTGTCTTGTATCATAGAAAGCATCATGCCTTATAAAGCCATAGAAATCTACTTTTACTGAATTATTTTTCGGTTCTTTAGGAGGAGCTGTTGCTAAGGAATCAGTTATTTTACTTTCTGAAGAGTTTTCCTGTGCCACTACATAAGTGGAAGATAATAAACTCAGGCAGCAACAGGTTTGCAGGATCATTTTTTTCATAGTAGCACCAGTTTTAATCATGAGGCGCAAACATACAAATAAATTTAAAACTAACAAACATTAGTTAGTTTTTCAAACAAATTATTAAACTTTTATCATATTTACTATCAATATCACGAAATAAAAAGACATCAAGTCCAGTGCAATAAATCAGAAAAGGCTCCGTAATACGGAGCCTTTTCTGATTTATAAATTTCAGCAATTATTCTGCTTTAGCACTTCTTTCAGCACGTTTTCTATCTTCTTCAGAAAGTAATTTCTTACGCATTCTGATAAAGTTAGGAGTTACTTCGATACACTCATCCTGCTGGATATATTCCATGCATTCTTCCAATGAGAATAATATTTTCGGAGCAATATTTCCGTCTTTATCTTTTCCGGAAGCTCTCATATTATTAAGCTGTTTTCCTTCTACGATATTTACTACCAAATCTCCAGGCTTGTTCTGTTCCCCAACGATCATTCCCATGTACACTTCTTCTCCCGGATCTACAAAGAATCTTCCCCTGTCCTGTAATTTTTCAATAGAATATGCTGTAGCAGGACCTTGGTTTTTAGATACTAAAACTCCCTGGCTTCTTCCCGGAATCTGTCCTTTAAAAGGCTTATATTCTGAAAATCTGTGAGCCATGATAGCTTCTCCTGCTGTAGCTGTCAGCATCTGGGAACGTAATCCGATCAAACCTCTTGAAGGAATGTCAAATTCCATATGCTGCATTTCTCCTTTGGTTTCCATGATCAAAAGATCTCCTTTTCTCTGGGTTGCCAAATCGATTACTCTTGAAGAAAATTCTTCAGGAACATCCACTACCATTGTTTCATACGGTTCACATTTTTCTCCGTCAATTTCTTTAAGGATCACCTGTGGCTGACCGATCGTCATCTCATAACCTTCTCTTCTCATAGTTTCAATAAGAACTGATAAGTGAAGAATACCTCTACCGAATACTAAGAAAGTATTGGCATCATCAGTCTGCTGAACTCTTAATGCTAAGTTTTTCTCTAATTCTTTTTCTAATCTTTCTTTCAGGTGATTAGATGTTACATATTTCCCGTCCTTACCAAAGAATGGAGAGTTGTTAATAGAGAACGTCATATTCAAAGTCGGTTCGTCGATCGCCAGTCTTTCCAACGGCTCAGGATTTTCAAGGTCTACAAAAGTATCTCCGATCTGGAAAGCATCAAATCCTACTACCGCACAGATATCTCCTGCCTGAACTTCCTGGACTTTTTTCTTTCCTAATCCTTCAAAAATATATAATTCTTTTACTTTTCCTTTGACAATTTTATCTCCTTCCTGAGCTAACCCTATCCACTGTCCTTCTTTTAAAGAACCTCTGATAACTTTTCCAATAGCAATCCTTCCCAAGAAAGAAGAATAATCTAATGAAGTCACCTGCATCTGAAGATTTCCTTCACTTATTTTTGGCTCAGGAACATGCTCCAGAACACCATCAAGTATAGGCAGGATACTGTCTGTAGGTTCTAATGAAGTATTAAACCACCCTTGTTTTGAAGATCCGTAATACGTTGGGAAATCCAATTGCTCTTCAGTAGCATCCAATGCAAAGAAAAGGTCAAATACTTTATCATGAACTTCTTCGGGACGGCAGTTTTCTTTGTCTACTTTATTGATCACAACAATAGGTTTCAATCCTAATTGAAGAGCCTTATGCAATACGAAACGTGTTTGCGGCATAGGTCCTTCGAATGCATCCACCAACAGCAAAACTCCGTCTGCCATTTTCAATACTCTTTCTACTTCTCCTCCGAAATCGGCGTGACCAGGGGTATCAATTACATTAATTTTTGTGTCTTTATAAGTAACAGAAATATTCTTGGATAAAATAGTAATCCCTCTTTCTCTTTCAAGGTCATTATTATCCATAATTAATTCCCCGCTCTCCTGATTCTCTCTGAAAATGTTGGTAGCGTGGATGATCTTATCAACCAAAGTTGTTTTACCGTGGTCAACGTGTGCGATAATCGCAATATTTCTAATGTTTTGCATATAAGATTTTTACGGGTGCAAAAATAGTGATTTCGGATGAATAATTTAGCAAGAATATGAATTAATTAACAAATTCATAATGAGAATATTATCTCAAGCATAATCAAAAACCCATTCAGCTCCAAAGAATTATATTTAAATTCAATCTGAAATTTATGAATCAATTCATTAAGCTTTAATTATCAATCTCATGGAATATTTAATGAAAAGTAAATCGGAGAAGTCAATATAACCTATATATTCAGGCATTTTTCCAAATTGCATAACGCTCCATTCTGTTTTGTAATGCAATAGCTATTTTTTTTAAAAATGGAAGAGAGATCACAGAAATAATTACATTAAAGAACAAGTGCGCATAGGCCACCTGAAAACCAATATCATCCGTCAGTGACTGTGTAAAACGGCTTAAGAGATTAATAAAGGGAAAGATTAATATAACCCCAGTAAGGTTAAACAAGAAGTTTGCAATAGCTGCTAATTTCGCCCATTTATTCAACTGCATAGAGACGATAACTGCTGTACTGGTAGTTCCTACATTAGCTCCTACAATAATGGAAATAGCGCTTTCCACAGGAAGTACTCCCTGCTGAGTCAGTAAAATAGCCAGTCCTGTAGTTACCGAACTCGACTGAACTATTAACGTTACTATGATTCCCCCCAATACTCCTATAAAATGATTTTCCGTCAGCTTCAATACTGAAATGATAACGGGATCATCCTTAAGAGGTCCTATTGCAGTATTAATCAAATCAAGACTGAATAGTATAAGTCCAAAGTAAAAGATAGACTTACCAATCAGCTGAACTTTAGTCGGAATCATACTGATGACAGTTCCCAAAAGAATGAAGAAGGGGGCGATAAATTCCATATTCAAAGTAACTAACCAAACAGTAGAAGTAGAACCTAAATTAGCTCCCAACAGCACTGAAAGACTATTAGCAAATCCAATTACTCCTGCATCTACAAGGGAAACTGTAATAGAGCTTACTGCTGTACTGGATTGTATAATACTTGCGAGAATAACTCCCAAAACAAAACCTGAAAAACTGTGCTGAGTCAACCGGGAAATTAAATTCTCAAATTTCTCAGAGCTTATGCTCTTGATTTCATTACTAAAACTTTTAAGACTGTATAAGAAAAGTGAAATTGTTGCTAAAATAACGACAAAAGTCTGGAAAGTAGACATGCTTACTAATTTATTAGCGGATAAATTTAAAGAGATTATTTTAAAAATAAAATTCCATAATTCTGTTTTAAAATTAAAAAAATTCAGTAAGGAGGTTTATCTTAATTATATCAATATCTTTGAGAGAAACTAAGAATCAATAAAAAATAAATAAATCATTTTTAAATTTTAAAGTAAGTAAGGTAATGAATCCTAAAGAACTCAGAATTGGAAATTATATTCAGATTAATGAAAAAGTAGCCAATGTCAATTTCGAACTCTTCCGATCTTTGCATGAAAAGGAAAAAGCGATATCCAATAAGAATCTTTATACGTTAAAAGTATCCCCTATTGAACTGACGGACGAATGGTTTAATACTTTTGGTTTTGAGATCAGAGCCAAAGGTTATACCGATTCAAAACTCAGTGCCATCACCACCGCAGAGATCATTAAAGAAGATGGGGAGTTCAGATTTTATCCGGGCTATACACATGCTTACATAAGTATAAAATATGTCCATCAGCTTCAAAATTTATATTTCAGCCTAACCCATCAGGAAATACAATAAACAAAAGCTCCCGTTAAGGAGCTTTTTTTACAAATATTTAGGAAAATATAAAATCACAGCATTAAAATTCCAAAGTTGATGAAACACTGCGAAAAAACTATTGTTTTTTACACTCAGACAGAAATTTCATAATCATGAAATTCACTATATCAGTTTCTCCACGTGGTTCTCTAGGCTTTTCAGTTTCATAAATTTCCCATACCTCATCCCAATGCTTATCAATATAATACACCATACATTCTTTATAAGGATCAGGCGTATTATTATGGATATGTTTTAAAAATTTCTCTTTGTGCCTAGCCTTAGAATTTATGCAGCTCAATAATGAAAGTATGATAACCAATACTATACTTATTTTTTTCATTTCAATTAATATATTCTTATCTTGTTCAAACTGAGTCATCTTTAGATACTACTCCATTCAATGTTATCTCTATTATTCAAGATCAAGTGAATTCAACATTCAAATTTATAAACTTTTAGTTTATTAAAACCCTAAAATTTCACTATCTTAGTGATTAGTTACAACAATGGATTTTGAATTTATAAATGAACTCACATTGTGAACTGCTTTCACATTTCACTATCTTAGTGGTTAGTTACAACAATCATGTGTTTTTTCGTATTGTTTAACTTGTTGTGAACTGCTTTCAAATTTCACTATCTTAGTGGTTAGTTACAACCCATTGTTCTCGCATTGTTTCAATC
>NZ_JALAHD010000002.1 GCF_022712095.1 Chryseobacterium sp.
ATAATAATGTGTTAAAATTAACTTTGTAGTAAAAATTCTTTATAATTTCCCAAAAATTTAACTTCTGTTTGGATGGATTTCAGTTCTTCCAATGCATTTTCATAAAGAACCGGTTCCCATTTTCCAACTACATTAATGAAAAAGAAATAATTTCCTAGGCCTGTTTTCAATGTGCGGGATTCAATCTTGCTCAGGTTCATTTTTCTCCATGCAAATACAGATAGAACCTGATGAAGTCCTCCGGCATGATCTTCAGGAAGCGTGATCAGCAGTCCTGATTTTTCTCCCTGAACTTCTAATGTATTATTTTCATATACAGAATATTTTTTAGAAATAATAATGAATCGGGTATGATTCTGTTCAAAATCGTGGATGTTCCGATTGATGATTTTTAAACCATAAAGATGGGCGGCAAACTGATTAGCTACTGCGGCGATTTTGCGATCAGGATTTTCAGAAACGAATTTAGCAGCTGCAGCAGTAGAAGAAAAATCCTGTTTTGGAATGTATCCGTAAAGGCTGTCCAGAAAATGAAAGCTTTGAGCTAAAGCCTGAGGGTGAGAATATATTTTTTCAACTTCTTCAATTTCATTCTTTGGATGAATCATCAGATGATGGGCTATGGGCATTACTGCTTCTCCCTGAATGCTGATAGACGGGGTTTTATACAGATAATCCAATGTCATAGAAACGGTACCTTCAATAGAGTTTTCAAGGGGAACAACAGCTTTTTCAGCCTCCCCGTTTTCAACAGCACTGAAACAATCCAGTATGTTAGCTTTAGGAAGGAGTTCTTCGCTAGGAAAAAGTTGGGCGGCTGCAAGCTGAGTAAAGCTGGCCTGTGGACCTAAAAATGCAATCTTCATAATTTTTTATTCAGTTTTCCAGTTTTCTTCAATAAGTTTCATGAGAAAATCCGGACATTTAACAATTTTATTAGTTTCAGAACTTAAAAAAAATAGAGTAGTGGAAGCTTCTGTAATTTTGATATGCTCTTCATTGTAAATTTCATATTCAAATTCAATTCTTACTCCGGGCAATTTTTTCAGGTAAGTATGAATTTCAAGATTTTGATCATATAAAGCAGGTCTCAAATATTTAATTTTATACTCTGATACAGGGAGCCAAATCCCTTGGTTTTCAATCTCATTATAGGACATTCCTAACGAACGAAAAAGCTCAACCCTGCCAAGTTCAAAATACTCTGCATAGTTACCATAATATACATATTTCATAGGATCTGTTTCTCCGTAACGTACTCTAACTGAGTGTGTTGTGTGTATCATTTTAAGTCGCTAATTATACATACAAATATATTTTTAAATAATCAATACCTCCAAAATTTTTTTTTGAAAATAAAAAATAGGACCTTTGTCTTCCTCCCAAAAGTGAGTACTAACCGTAGAATTAATCAGGGCTATAATGGATGAAAATTTAATGATGATATGGCAGAAGTGCCTTCAGTTTATGAGAGATAATCTCAATGCAGCTGAAGACAACTCTGATTTAAAAAAACTCGAAAAGTCGTTCGATTTGTTATTTGATAAGGTACAGCCAATTTCTTTGGTTGACAATAATCTTACCTTGATGGTACCAAGCGATTTTTATAAAGAGTATATTGAGGATAATTACCTGTCTCTTCTTTCTGCCGCCCTGAAAAAAAATATTGGCAAAGGAGTGAAGCTGTGGTATTCCGTAATGGAAAATAAGCCTGCTGGAATGGAAAAGCCAGTCACTTTGAACATGAAGGGTAAAAGTGTTCCTACTCCTAAAATTCAGGAAACAATGCCACAAGGTTTTTCATCCAATATCGTTAATCCATTTGTCGTTCCGGGTATTAAAAAAGTAAATATAGATTCCAATCTGAAGTCTGATTTTTCTTTTGATAATTATGTAGAAGGAGAAAGTAATAAATTTGCTGCTACCGTGGCTAAATCTATTGCAAAAAGACCGGGAGCAACAGCTTTTAACCCTTTATTTTTATACGGTGGATATGGAGTGGGGAAAACTCACTTAGGACAGGCGGTGGGACTGGAAGTGAAAAATCAGTTTCCTGATAAAGTAGTTCTTTATTTATCTTCTGAAAAATTTATCCAGCAGTTTATTTCTGCTGCGAAAGCTCATAAGCAAACTGAGTTTGCAAACTTTTATCAGATGGTGGATGTTTTAATCATTGATGATATTCAGTTCCTTTCGGGTAAATCTGCTACCCAGGACAGTTTCTTCCATATTTTCGATTATCTTCATCAGAACGGAAAGCAGATTATCCTTACTTCTGATAAAGCCCCGGCGGATATTATGGATATTCAGGACAGAATTGTATCCCGTTTTAAATGGGGGCTTTCTGCTGAAATAAAATCACCTGATTATGATACCAGAAGGAAGATTATTATTGATAAATTAAGTCGGGATGGTATTGTTCTTACAGAAGATATGCTGGACTTCTTAGCTTCTGAAGCCAAAACCAATGTAAGAGAGCTTATTGGGGTAATTAATTCTGTGATTGCTTACTCTACTATCTATAAATCAGATCTAAGCCTCGACTTATTAAAAGAAACTATTAATAAAATAGCAGCTAATCAGAAAAAAATTATCAATATTCCTTATATTCAGGAAATTGTATGTGATTATTTCGGAATTAAAAGAGAGCAGCTTTTGTCAAAAACAAGAAAAAGAGAAATTGCTTTACCAAGGCAATTAGCGATGTATTTTGCAAAAGAGTTCACTAATGCTACCTTTACTAAAATAGGGGAAGAAATGGGGGGAAAAGACCATTCTACTGTAATGTACGCCTGTGAGACTATAAAAGATGTTTCTAAAATTGACAAAGAGGTGAAAAAGTATGTAAAGGAACTCACCGAAAGAATCAAACATTAAATTGGATAATAAAAATATTAAAAGATGGAGGATAGAGATATTCTTCATTTTTTATTTAGTTTTGTCTTAAATATGGGAATTATGAAAATATTAATGGTGTGTTTGGGAAATATTTGCAGAAGCCCTTTAGCTGAAGGAATTATGAAAACAAAAGTGGCTGATCATTTTTTAGTGGATTCTGCTGGAACAATTTCTCAGCATGAAGGAGAGCATCCTGATAAAAGAGCTGTAAAAACGGCTGCTAATCATGGAATTGATATATCAAAGCAAAGGTCCAGACCTATTACTCAATCGGATATAGAGGAATTTGACAAAATATACTGTATGGATATTGATATATATGAAGATGTGATTTCCAAGACAAAGAACGAAGAACAAAGACAGAAAGTTTCTTTATTTTTAACGGCAGCAGGAGAACTCAAGAATGTAGAAGTTCCTGATCCTTATTGGGGAGACATGAAAGATTTTGAAGAGGTTTTTCAGCTTTTAGATAAGGGGTGTGAAATAATCGCAGAACAATTAAAATAAATCTTTTATTAAGAAATTTTATAATTCATAACATCTAACCATAGCCTATTTATGTTATTCTTATTACCAGCTTTTCTTTCAGAAAATACGTCCATCACTCATTTTGCTCCTGTTATAAAAGAGTATATTTTACAGACGGATTATTTTTTTGTAGAAAATGAAAAAACAGCCAGAAAAGTAATAAAGTTTTTTGCTCCGGAAAAAAAACAGGCAGATCTGAAGCTGTTTCTTTTAGATAAATACACAGAAAATGCAGATATAAAAGAAGCTCAGAACTTAATGATGAAGGGACAGGATTTTGGACTTCTTTCGGAGGCCGGACTTCCCTGTATTGCTGATCCTGGGAATCTGATTGTAAAATGGTGTCATGAAAAAAATATTAGAGTCATTCCTATATCGGGGCCATCATCTATTATTCTGGCGTTAATATCCAGTGGTTTCAATGGTCAGGAATTTACTTTTCATGGATATCTTCCAATTGATAAAAGTGAAAAGAAAAAGCAGATGCTCCACCTTGAAAGCCTGGTTCAAAAGACAGGTTATTCTCAGATATTCATGGAAACTCCTTACCGTAATAATCAACTATTGGAAGATTTATGTAAATTTTTATCGCCCAATACTAAATTATGTATTGCAGCCAATATCAATGATCCCCAACATGAATTTATCCAAACCAAGACCATTGCCAATTGGAAAAACTCTAAACCGGAGCTGCATAAAATTCCAGCGGTGTTTGTATTAGGTAAATAAGGTTTGATTTATCTGACAGATTTAACAGATAATGCAGATTCTTAAGTTCCAAAATAACTTTATCTTCAACTAGAATGTCAATTCTAAAATTAAGACTAAACTCTTTATTATCATAAATAATAGGAAAATGCAATTCAGATTTCACATCCAGGCTGTTTTCTTTAAGTTCATAAACCAATATCTTCTGATAGACAGATTCAACTAAACCTAGCCCTAATTCATTATATACATTGAATATATATTTTCGCACTAAGTATGAAATTTCATTTTCATTCAATGATTTGTGTTTTCTCCAAATTACTTAATCAAAATTAATCTCAGCTCGATTGTATATTTTGAAATAGTTAAATATTTTAATAAAGTTGCCATAAACTTAATTTTTTCTATTTTTATTAAATGAAAAAATATTTCCTGGTACTGGCAGCATCTCCTTTTTTAATATACGCTCAGAAAGCTCCTAAGCTTACAGATGAAATGGCTATTAAACTCTCTGAAAAACCCTTACATTGTATTAATCAGGAGTATCCTAATAAAACTGCCCATATTATTAATAATGAGAAAGAGGTTGCTTTATCTCCAAAAGATTTACATCCCGTTTTTTATGGCTGTTTTGATTGGCATAGTTCAGTACATGGGCACTGGATGTTAGTGAGACTTTTGAAGACAAAACCGGAATTAGTCAACGCTAATAAAATAGAGCAGATTTTATCTCAGTCTTTCCAAAAGGAAAACCTTGAGTCTGAAGCTGATTATTTTACTAAATATCAGTTAACAGGAACTTTTGAAAGAACTTATGGATGGGCCTGGATTCTTAAGCTTGATGAAGAACTCACGACATGGGACGATCCAAGAGCGAAAATATGGCATCAGAATTTGAAACCATTAACAGATCAGATACTCAAGTCCTGGAAATCCTATTTACCTAAACAGACTTATCCTAACAGAACCGGAGTGCATCCTAATACGGCTTTTGCATTATCTTTCGCTTTAGACTGGGCAAGAGCAAATAAGGACAAAGATTTCGAAAACCTATTGATTGAGAAATCAAAATATTTCTATTTGAATGATCAAAAAACGCCCGCTTATTTAGAGCCTGATGGTTCAGATTTCTTTTCTCCAAGTTTGGAAATTGCGGATTTAATGCGTAGAGTTCTGACTCAAAAAGAATTTGTAAAATGGATTGATAATTTCTATGAGAAAAGAAGCTTGGAAAATATAGAGAAAATCCCTGTCGTGAGTGATTTAAGCGATTATCAGACCGTACATTTGGTGGGACTCTCTTTTTCTAAAGCATGGTGTATGAAAGGAATAGCCAATTCCCTTCCGGATAATCATCCATTGAAAAATAAATTTTCGGAAACAGCTAATATATTCTTAAATAATGGATTGCCATTACTGTTTCAGGGCAATTACGGAGGAGATCATTGGTTGGCCAGTTTCGCCGTATATGCTTTGGAAGATTAATATCTGACCCCTAATTTTTTTAAGATAAAACCTAAAAGCCAGATAGGACCTATAAGGAGAAACTGCAAATCCTTTAGAAAAGAAGGTTTCTTCCCTTCGATTTTATGTCCTATAAACTGAAAAATCCATGTAATAATAAATACTGCAAGGTATACCAACCATGCATTTTTTTCAAAACGGATATTAACAGCATAGGCTAAAGACTCCATAATAAGCATAATGAAAAGCATAATAATACTTACCAGTAATGATAACCTAAGATAAAATAAAGTAACAACAGCTATCGCAATAATACTTACAATACTTATACATCCGAAGTAGGAAGCACAAAAATGGGGAGAAGGAATTAATGATATAAATCCTAAAATAGTCCAGAAAATCAGAGGAACACATATCCAGTGAATGGATTTGTTGGTAACGTTTCTGTGGCTTTCACCATATTCAGCAAAGAATAAATCGATTTTTCTCATGGTAATATAATTTCGAATCTCCTAATTTAATAAAATTTTGTAATCGCGAAAGAGAATAATTAAATTTGTAAGATGTCAGTTCTTGAAGAGTTCGGAGTTGAAATATTTACTCAGCATAACATTTTTGAAAGAATCTCTGTCGAAAAACCCTTTCGTCCGGATAACCCAGCCTTTATTTTCGTAAGGTCAGGAAGTATAAAACTCCGGCAGCATTTCAGTGATCTTGAGCTTTCTGCTAATATGTTTATGGTTACGGATCCGCAGACGGTTTATGAAATGGTTTCCGTAAGTGATGACTTTCAGTCCAGGATGGTATCTTATAAGCGTGAATTTATTTCTGCTTTATCATTGAAGTTTAACCGGTTGATTGCATATCGTTACTTCCGACAGCAGATGAACAGGGGAGTTTCTTTTCAGCAGGATGAAATGGAAGTGGTTTGGAAAAGTGTCAATTTTTTAAAATATATTCTTGATTCTTCTACCGAGATGATGTATAAAAAAGAAATTGTAAAACATTTGTTCTCTGTTTTTGCCTATCAGATGGCTGGAATTATTTCAAAAGAAGATAGCAATTCCATGAGTCATATGTCCCGTCAAGAAGAAATTGTTTTTCTATTTTTGAATGATTTGGGAGAATATCATCATACCGAAAAGACCGTTGAATTTTATGCCGAAAGACAATCGATTACAACCAGACATCTTTCCTCTGTAGTAAAAACAATCACAGGTAAATCGGCAAGTCAGATCATAGCTTTAATCATTATTAACGAAGCGAAAGTTCTTTTAAACTCTACAAAAAAGCCTGTTTATGAGATTTCTACAATTCTTGGATTCAGTGATCAATATTCGTTTTCTCACTTTTTTAAAAAGCATTTAGAAGTGAGTCCAAGACAATATCGATATCAGTTTGAAAGTTAAATTATTACATCTGAACATCTTTTTCTAAAGATCAAACATTTGTTTAAACGTATTATCGTAATAACTTTGCCTTCGTAAAAACAAGGTAAAATGATAAAACATATAAAAACAGCACTGTCAATATGGACGGGTCTTTTTCCCGTGCTGTTTTTTTCACAGGAAATAAAGCGAATGACAGCCGGTGAAGTTGCAGATCTGGCATTACAGAATCATCAGCAGCTCAAGGTTACAGCTCAGAATATTGATATAGCCAAACAACAGACTGAGGTCACTAAACTACAAAAACTACCTATACTGACTGCTTCTACTAGTCAATACTATTTAGGCGATGCAGTAGCTATTGAAAAAGATTTTTCGAACTCGATGAATGTTCCGATGCCTCATTATGGAAGCTCTTATGCTGTGCAGGCTACTCAGCTGATTTTTAAAGGAGGCTTGGTTAATAAATCTATTGAACTGGCAGGGCTTCGGGAGCAGTTATCAGAATTGGATCTTGAAAAGAATAAACAAGATGTTCGTTTTTTGGTGATATCCAATTATCTGGATATATATAAGATTTTAAATCAGGAGGTGGTTTTTCAGAATAATAAGAAACTGGCTGGAGAGCGACTTAAAAATATTCAAAAATTTTATCAACAGGGGATGGTTACCCGAAATGAGGTAATCAGAGGTGAACTGGCTATTAAAAATTTAGACCAGGGCATTCTTACGCTAGTGAATAATAGAAAAATTCTGAATTATAATCTGAATATTGCTTTAGGACTTCCATCTGAAACTGAGATTATTCCCGTAGAGAATTTAACGAATAAAGAACAGGGAATAGGGCTGGACTATTATATGGATTTGGCACATAGCAGTAATCCACAGATGAAATCCGCGCAAACGAACATTGATGTTGCAGAAAAAAATATTGAAATTATAAAAACGGATAAAATGCCGACACTTTCCGGCTTTGGAGGATATACTCTGCAAAGACCTATTACCACCAGGAATCCTGTTGTCGACATGTATTCGGGAGGCTGGCAGGCAGGCGTTTCTTTAAGCTATAATATTGATAATTTATATAAGACGAAGGAACGTGTGAAATTAGGAGAAATACAGAAGTCTCAAGCCAATGATGCCCTGACTTTAGTTCAGCAGAATATTGATATGGGAGTGAATGCTGCTTATGTAAAATATCAGGAATCTATTCAACAGGCTGAGATTTTAAATGATGCTAAATTACTGGCAGAAGAAAACTATAAGATTACGGAAGCCAAATACTTAAATCAATTGGCAGTTCAGGCGGAAATGATTGATGCACAGAACCAGAAGTTACAGTCCGAGTTAGACTATGTAAATGCCGAAATCAATGTATTGTATCAGTATTACAATCTTTTAAAATCTACCGGAACCCTTTAATTTAAAAATGGAAAACAAGACAATGGAAAACAAGGAAAATACCACTCAAAATACGGCATCATCAACTGCAAAACCAAGTAATAGTGCTACTGTAAAAAGAAAAGAAAGAAAGAAAAATAAAATCAGGGCGATCATATCCAATATTGTTGTTTTTATACTTCTTGGGTTTGGGCTGTTCTGGCTGATCCGGGAATATTTTCATATTGGGGATAAAAACTATACAGAAGCGGCACAGGTTGAAGAATTTATCAACCCGATTAATACAAGGGTTGCTGCCTATATTAAAGAAATTAAGTTTATTGAGCATCAGCATGTGAAAAAAGGAGATACTCTGGTGATTTTAGATGACCGTGAACTTCTTACTCAGCTGGGGCAGGCAGAAGCTGCCTACCAAAATGCCATAGCGCAGAAGATGGCAACAGGTTCATCCATTAATACAGTGTCTAATAATGTGAATGTAATGGAATCCAATATTGCAGGAGCAAAAGCCAGATTATGGAATGCAGAGCAAAACTTAAATAGATATAAAAACTTATTAGCTTCTGAAGCGGTTACAAGACAGCAGTATGATCAGGTGAAAACAGAATATGATGCCCAGAAAGCAGCGTATGAAACATTGGTTAATCAAAAGCAGTCCGCAAACTTGTCTACAACTGAAGTGAGAAGCAAATTAGAGATTAATGAAGCGGAGATCAAAAGAACGAAATCAGCGTTGGATATGGCGAAAATTAATCTTTCCTACACTATAATTACAGCTCCCTATAATGGGGTAATGGGAAGAAGAACCATATCCGAAGGCCAGCTTATTCAGCCGGGTCAGCAAGTGGCAACCATTGTACTGAACGGACAGAAATGGGTAACAGCTAACTTTCTGGAAAGTCAGATGCCTTATATTAAGATCGGACAAAAAATGGAAATGACAGCCGATGCACTGGGAGGACAAAAGTTTGAAGGGGTGGTAACTGCTATTTCTGCCGCTACGGGTTCAAGATATTCAAGTGTACCGACTGATAATTCAACAGGGAACTTTATTAAAGTACAGCAAAGAATTCCGGTGAGAATCGAATTCACAAAAGCCAATAAAAAAGAAAATATTGATAAGCTGAGTGCCGGAATGAATATGAATATCAGTATTAATAAATAAGATATCGGACAACTGAATGTATAATAAAGGATTATATAATGACTGGGTACCCAAACCTGTCCAGCTTTTATTAATAGTATTGCTTCTTACGGTAGTAATGCCTTTGGGAGGAGTGTATACCGGAAATATTAGCTTCATGGTAGGGAGGACAGGTGCACTTTCAGAATACTTTTTGTTGGCCAATTATGCCACTACGATTGGGATGGGGGCATCCATGCCTTTAGTTCTAAGAATGAAGCTGAGATTTAAAGTAAGGGATAAAATTACCGTACTGCTAGTTCTTTTAGGAATGATGAGTTATATTAATGCTACCACGCTACAGCCGACTATCTTTGTAGTGACTGCATTAATTATAGGCTTTTGTAAAATGATGGTTACTATCGAGCTTTTTCTTCCATTGATGATGATCATGGGGAACAGAGGGGTGTTCTATGGAGCATTTTACACTTTTGTACTCGTCCTGACACAGGTTTCCAACTATTATGCGGTGGAGATTTCCATACTATATAATTGGCAACATTTCTTTATTTTGGCATCTATAGGCTGTTTTGTCATGGCTTTGGTCTCTTGGGTTTTTATGCATGATAAATATTTTGCTCTGAAAGTACCTTTGTACTATATTGATTGGCTAAGTATTCTTTTGTTTATTTCAACATTTACCTTTTCTGCGTATGTCTTTTCGTTTGGAAAGCAACAGGATTGGCTGAATTCTCCTAAGATTGTCAATATGAGTATAGCAGCATTCGTGAGTTTTGCCTGTATGATAATCCGTCAGCTGACTTTGAAAAGACCTTATATTTCATTTAAAATATTTGGGAAGAGCAATGTTCAGCATGGATTGTTTATGTTACTTTGGGTGGGAATGTATTTAGGTACAGCCTCCATACAAAATACATTTTCTGTAGGGGTTTTAGGATACGATCAGCTTACCAATGCTAAATTAAGCTTGCTGATGATACCTGGGATTATAGTTGCCGGTATCGTTGCGATTATTTGGTTTAAAAAAGATAAGCCTTTAAAAATGTTTGTTTTTTCAGGATTTGCCGCCATGTTAGGATATTCAATTATCATGTATTTCTCTATGGTTTTGGAGTTTAATTATGAAAGATGGTATCTGCCCATGTTCTTGAAAGGCTATGGAATGTGCTCATTATTTATAGTTGTATGGTATTACACACTAGATAAACTGGAAATGGATGATATGTTGGCTGCTATTGGATTGGTATTGGTTTGGAGAACTTTTTTGGCCGTAGGTTTTTTCTCAACATTATATGCATGGGTTCAATATCGATTCCAAATTATAGCAATTGGTGATCTTGCGGTTTATATGGACGGGATGATCTTTACTCCTCAGAATATGGCTTCGAATCTTAAAATAACACAATTTAATGCTATTCTTATAGCTAATAAGAAGATATTCGGTTATATTACTTTTGCCGGAATAGGGGTGTTGATCTATATTCTCACACATCATTTCGGGAGAGAACGCTTTAAATATGTAAGATTTATAAGAGTGCTGAGCGGTAAATCTGTAATTGCCAGAAGAAGAATAAGAGAACGTAAAAGATTGACACACGAAATAAAAGATGCAGCAGGACCTGCAGTATAAAAACTTACCTTGTTTTTCATCTGTGAAGCTTCAATTTATTTATGAATTGGGGCTTCACGCTTTTATATTTTAAAACAGGAAATTTA
>NZ_JALAHD010000001.1 GCF_022712095.1 Chryseobacterium sp.
AATTCAAAACATTAAATAAAAACCTAATGAGAAAAGTTATATTTATAGGAATTGTTTTATGCAGTTTTAATTTAAACGCACAAGTAGGGATAAATACACCTAATCCCAATAGTACATTAGTAGTAGAGGGATCTTATGAAGGTGCTTACAAAAACATTTCTACCAATACTACTTTAACTGCATTAGATCAATACATCACTGTAACTGGATCAACAGCTATATCGATCACACTACCCGATGGAAGCTCAACAACTAATTCCTTTTCGGGAAGAATATACCGCATCCGAAATAATTCTTCACAAGATGCCACTTTACTTGGTTTTGGAAATACTCAATTAATAAGAGTCAGTGCTACCACTTCATCTTCTAATTATACGATCCCTGCAGGTGGATATGTAGAAGTGGTGAAAAATGAATCAACAGGTTCTTCCGGTTCTTTATGGGAGCTTTCATTTTATGGAGTTGCAACTCCAAGTAATATAAAAGAATTAACTTATGCCAGAAATACAGTAAGCCCAATAGACAGCAATACTCCTACAAATTCTATTACTTCTATTGGAAATATAAGCTTCAGATATAATGGTACTTCTCCAAGTGCTTCCAATATAGAATACCGAGTAGGCACTCCCAATCATGTAACGATACTTTATCATAAAGCAGGAAGTGGAGGAGCTTCATTAGAAGAATGGGGAAGACAGGCTTCATCAGCCAATACATGGTATAGTTTAACAGGAGAAGTAGGAAATGCAACTCGGGATATCAATGCCAATAACCGAGATATCGGCTACGCTATTCTGATTCTCCATAATACTAAAGAAGTATATAGGGTAACAGCTAATGCCAACGGAAGTATCGCTGCCTCTGGAAGTGTTCCTGCTGCTGCATCTTCTGTTACATTATTTGTTGAAAAACTAGACTAGTTTTATATATTGTTTTTGTTTTTTTCTAAATCGTCAAAAAATAAAAGTCTGGAAATCTCCAAACTTTTATTTTTTCTGACGATATTTTTATAGAAAACTATCTTATGCTTTTACAGCTTTAATTTTTTCAGTTAAAGCCGGAACAATTTCGAAAGCATCCCCCACTACTCCATAATCCGCAGATTTAAAGAAAGGTGCTTCAGGGTCATTATTGATTACTACAATTGTTTTGGAAGAGTTAACCCCAGCCAAATGCTGAATAGCTCCGGAAATTCCTACTGCAATATAAAGATTAGGTGCAATTGCTTTTCCCGTTTGCCCTACGTGTTCTGTATGAGGTCTCCAACCTATGTCTGAAACAGGTTTAGAACATGCTGTAGCTGCTCCTAAAACATTAGCTAAATCTTCAATCATCCCCCAGTTTTCAGGTCCTTTTAGCCCTCTTCCTGCAGATACCACTATTTCAGCTTCTTTAAGATCTAATTTACCTGAACTCTGTTCGTGAGAAATTACTTTCGTATCTTCATTGGCAACAGATAAGTTTTTTACTTCTTCTGAACCCGATACTGCATTTTCTTTTACGCCAAAAGCATTTTGAGATACAGTAAGAATTACATTGTTTCCTTCTGCTTTTGCATGCATGAACCCTTTTCCTGAAAATGCTCTTCTTTTCACCTGAATAGGAGAAAGACTTTCCGGAGCTGCCAATGTATTAGTAATTAAAGAATAATTTTTAATTATTGCCAACATAGGTGCTATGGAAGAAGCATCAGTAGTATGAGGGAATACTATAATATTTCCGTCCGCAATTTCATTAATCGCCTGTGCATATGCTTTAGCTGAAAAGCTTTTCAGTCCTTCATCCTTCACATTAATTACGTTAGACGCTCCATATTTATATAATAAATCTGAAGAATCCGTTGGATTTATAGATACTGCAGTTACAGTTTCCCCTGCCTGATCAGCAATAGCGTTTGCATATGAAACTGCTTCAAAGGCTGCTTTTTTATAAACTCCATTTATATTTTCTGCGTATACGAATACTGCCATTTTCTTAAATTTTAAATTTAAACGTTAGATTATATTACTTTAGCCTCTTCGTGAAGTAATCTTACCAATTCATCAAGATTATCCGGAGAAACCATTTTCACAGCTGCTCTTGGAGGAACACTATCATAAGATACTCCCTGAACTTTCACCTCAGAAGATGTAGGCTCCACTACCTGTAAAGGTTTTGTTCTTGCAGACATAATACCTCTCATATTAGGAATGATAAGGTCTTTTTCATCTACTAATCCCTTCTGACCTGCTATAATAGCCGGAAGTTTGACAGAAATTGTTTCTTTACCACCTTCAATCTCTCTCACAGCAGTCGCCTCACTTCCGTTTACATCTAATCCTACGGAAGCATTTACGAAAGGCTGATTCAGCAATTGAGCCACCATTCCCGGTACAGAACCACCGTTATAATCGATGGATTCTTTTCCGCAAAGGATAAGATCATATCCTCCGTTTTGAGCTACTGCAGCGATTTCTTTCGCTGTAGAATAGCTGTCTTTAGGATCCAGGTTCACCCTTATTCCGTCATTAGCTCCAATTGCCAGTGCTTTTCTGATTACTGCTTCAGTAGATGCATCTCCTACATTTATCACTGTTACAGTAGCTCCCTGAGACTCTTGAAATTTGATTGCTTTTGTTAAAGCAAACTCATCTAAAGGGTTGATCACCCACTGGATTCCGTTTTTGTCGAAAGCCGATTTATCCGCCGTAAAGTTAATTTTGGAAGTAGTATCCGGAACACTACTAATACAAACTAATATTTTCATGTGTACTATTTTATTTTTTCTCCATTCACATATAACTGTAATGATTCAGTTATCATATAGAGATTTTTAATTGATTAATTTCTGTAAATATAAATAAAAAATATATTATGCATGCATAATACTTATTAATTTATTATTCAATACATTAGAAGTAATTATTTAGCTGGGTGAGTTGCTCTGAACTCTATCTTACTGGGTAAAACCCTTGGATTCATCTTTAAAATATCCAATATCAGATTTCCCATATCTTCCGGCTGAATTTTCCATTCATCTTTTTCGGAAACAATATTTCCATTAAAATTAGTAGCTACCGAACCAGGCATTATCACCGTTGTTTTAATATTATATTTTCTTAAATCTATCATAGCTGCCTGTGTAAAACCAACTACCCCGAATTTGGAAGCATTATAACCTGTACCGTTTTCAAAGAAATTGGCTCCGGCCAGACTGGAAATGGTAATATAATACCCTTTGGTCTTTTTTAATTCTTCCACAGAGGCTTTTAAAGTATAAAAAACTCCGGTTAAATTGGTTTCGATCATAGTCTGCCACTCCTCTACCGTTAGCTCATCTACAGGCTTAAATATACCCAATCCTGCATTTGCCACTACAAAATCCAACTTGCCAAATTTTTCAATGATATATTTTATTGCTTCCTGCTCACTCTCTAGGCTTCTTACATCGGAAACAATCCCCAATACTTTATCGGATTGCTTTAAAAGCTCTTCTTCAGCCTTCATCACATCTTCTCTTTTTCGTCCTGAAAATGCTACTGATATACCATTTTCAAGTAAAATTTTAGCAATTCCAAAGCCTATCCCTTTGGTTCCACCTGTTATATAAGCTACTTTATTTTCCAGCATACTTTATTTATTTTTATCTAAAAAT
>NZ_JALAHD010000060.1 GCF_022712095.1 Chryseobacterium sp.
GAAATCAATATCAACTTTATCTGTACTCATAATTCCAGAAGGAGTCATTTATCTCAGGTATGGGCTCAGATAAGCAGTACTTATTTTAATATTCCAAAAACGACCTGCTATTCTGGAGGAACAGAAGAAACGGAAGTATTTCCTTTGATCATTGAAACTTTAAGGCAGCAAGGACTCCAAATAAAACGAGTTTTTACTGGTGAAAATCCAGTATACTTTATAAAATATGATGAAAATATTCATCCGATTATAGGCTTTTCAAAAAAACATGATGACACATTCAATCCTACCAGTGATTTTGCTGCTGTTATGACCTGCTCCCAGGCAGATGAAGGGTGTCCTTTCATTTTTGGTGCTGATGAACGTATTTCTATTCCGTTTGAAGATCCAAAAATTTCGGACAATACCCCTGAACAGGCAAAAGTCTATTTTGAAAGAAGTCAACAAATAGCAGCCGAAATGTTTTATGTTTTTTCAAATATCAGATAAACAAAATGGAAATAATAACAATAGATCGAAAACACTTCCCTCAAATAGCAAAAATCTATCAAGAAGGTATCGACACGGGGAATGCTACTTTTGAAACCACTGTTCCTTCTTGGGAAATATGGAATAAAAGTAAATTATCATACTGCCGATTAATAGTTGTTGAAAATGAGATTGTAATTGGATGGGCAGCTCTCTCAAAAGTGAGTGAACGAAGTGTTTATGAAGGTGTAGCCGAATTAAGTATTTATATAGCAGAAAATCATAGAGGAAAAGGTATTGGAAAAATATTAATGCAAAAGCTTGTAAAAGAAAGTGAAACCAAGGGAATATGGACACTTCAGTCCGCAATGTTTCCCGAAAACCTAGCGACCTTATCGCTTCATAAAACATTTGGATTCAGGGTTATAGGATACCGAGAAAAAATAGGAAAATTAGCCGGAGTCTGGAGAGACAGTATTCTTATGGAAAGGAGAAGTAAAATAACTGGTATAAATTAAAAATGTATGCAGCCACAACTAAAATTTCTTGACAGATATCTTACTCTTTGGATATTTCTTGCCATGTTCCTAGGAATAGCTTTGGGTTATTTATTTCCTAGCATTTCAAATATTACTCATTCTTTATCTATAGGAACAACTAATATTCCTTTGGCCATAGGATTAATTATAATGATGTATCCTCCTTTGGCAAAGGTTGATTACTCTTTATTACCCAAAGTATTTAAAGATAAAAAAGTAATTGGAATATCACTACTTTTGAACTGGGTAGTTGGTCCTATCCTTATGTTTTTATTAGCAGTCCTTTTTCTCAAAGACGAACCAGATTATATGATAGGACTTATTCTTATCGGCCTAGCAAGGTGTATAGCAATGGTTCTTGTCTGGAATGATTTGGCAAAAGGAAACAAAGAATATGCAGCATTACTGGTAGCATTAAACAGTATCTTCCAGATATTCGCATATAGTTTTATGGTCTGGATTTTCATTAATGTACTACCAGCAAAATTCAGCTTGGCGGAATTTCATATTTCCGTTTCCATGAAAGATGTAACCGAAAGTGTGTTAATATACTTAGGAATCCCTTTTATTGCAGGATTTTTAAGCCGACATTTCCTTATAAAATTTAAAGGTCAATATTGGTATAATAGAAAATTTATTCCTAAAATATCTCCTCTTACATTATATGCTCTATTATTGACAATAGTACTTATGTTCAGTTTTAAAGGAGATCAAATATTGGAGTTACCTTTAGATGTTTTAAGAGTTGCTTTTCCGCTAATCATTTATTTTATACTGATGTTTTTTACCAGTTTCTTCATCAATAAGCTTTTGAAAGTCCCTTATGATAAAAATACTTCCATATCATTTACTGCTACAGGAAATAATTTCGAACTGGCCATCGCTGTAGCAATAGCTGTTTTCGGAGTGAATTCTCCACAGGCATTCGTCGGGGTAATCGGTCCATTAGTAGAAGTGCCTGTATTGATATTATTGGTAAGAATAAGTTTAAAATTAAGAAAAAATTATATCAAACCATTTAGAAAAACATAACAAACGTTATGAAAAATTTAACATGAATTCGTTTTTTTAGGAATAGTTATTGTAATCCTTATAGGACAAAATAAAATATTATGAACAATTCGGATTATAACAAAGCAGAAAACGCAGTAAACAAAACAGAAAATAATCTTCAAAATGCTGCTGACAAGGCAAAATGGACCATTAATGATCTTGCAGATAAGGCACGTGACTTTATTAAGGAAAAAAAAGACAACAATGAAGAAGTGAATGAAAATGACTGGTTTGAAAAAGTAAAATCCAATTTTTCTGATGCATGGGAGGATGTAAAAGATAAGGCAAGTGATGCATGGGAAAAAACAAAAGACGCCGCTGAGGATGTAAAAGCGGAATGGAATAAGAAGACTAATTAAAATTCAGTCATACAAATATTTTCAAAAAAACGGTACCTTTTTTAAAAGGTACCGTTTTTATTATGCACCAAGCACAAATTATTATTACATTTGTAGGTACAATAAACATTAAAAAATTATGTCATACGGTTTACTTAAAGGCAAAAAGGGAATTATTTTTGGAGCCCTTAATGACCAGTCTATAGCATGGAAAGTTGCAGAAAGATGTCATGAAGAGGGTGCTGAATTCGTTCTTTCCAATGCTCCGATCGCCATGAGAATGGGAGAATTGAATGCTTTAGCTGAAAAAACAGGTTCGGAAGTGATAGCTGCTGATGCAACTTCAGTTGAAGATCTAGAAAAACTATTTGATGCAGCCATAGCAAAATTTGGTAAAATAGACTTTATTCTACACTCTATAGGAATGTCCGTTAATGTAAGAAAAGGTAAACACTATACTGAAATGAATTATGAATGGTTAGAAAAAGGTTGGGACGTTTCCGCTGTTTCTTTCCATAAAGTGATGCGTGTAGCATGGGAAAAAGACTGTATGAATGAATGGGGAAGCATTGTAGCCCTTACTTATATCGCTGCACAAAGAACATTCCCGGATTATAATGATATGGCAGACAATAAAGCCTATTTGGAAAGTATTACCAGAACATTCGGATATTATTGGGGAGAGAAAAAAGTACGTGTAAATACGATTTCCCAGTCTCCTACTCCTACTACAGCAGGAAGCGGAGTAAAAGGTTTCGGAGGTTTCTTAGGATATGCAGAAGATATGTCTCCACTAGGAAATGCAAGTGCTGCCGATTGTGCTAATTACTGCATTACCATGTTCTCAGATCTTACTAAAAAAGTAACAATGCAGAATCTTTTCCATGACGGAGGATTCAGTAATGTAGGAGTTTCCCAGAGAGTAATCGATAAGTACGAAGGTCAATAAAAAGTTTTTGCTATTATAAAATAAACAGGCTGTCTCATTGAGAC
>NZ_JALAHD010000061.1 GCF_022712095.1 Chryseobacterium sp.
CCCTGGCGAACTTTTCTTTTTCTGATTTATTATTCATGAGCTTTTTATAAAAGTCATCATTTTTTTTATACTCAGATTTATAATATTCCAATTGATCTTCATATTTATTGATTTCTCCATTAAGTTCATTAATTACCAAAAATGAAGTTTTATCAAAGAAGATCATCCAAACCAAAAAAAGAAAAATAGTAATCACATATTTATTCAGAACATATTTCTGAAGAACTTTCAACGTTTCTGATTTCGGTTTAATATCTTTTATTAGGTCTTTTTCTGCCATATCAGGACTTTCTCAAAGAATTTTTGATAACAGTAGTTAAAAAATCAATTGCTACTGAATTTTGTCTCATATTAGGAATAATGAGATCCGCTTCATTTTTGGATGGCTCAATAAATTCCTGATGCATAGGCTTAAGTGTAGTCTGGTAACGATGAAGTACCTCATTTAAGTCTCTCCCTCTTTCCTGGGTATCTCTTCTGATCCTCCTGATCAGTCTTTCGTCTGAATCTGCATGTACAAATACTTTCAGATCAAACTCTTTCAAAAGCTCTTTATTGGTAAGTACCAGAATTCCTTCCACTACCAATACATTTTTAGGCTCTACTGTTACATGATCTCCGGTTCTGGAATGAGTAACGAAACTATAAACGGGCTGTTCAATGGATTCGTTATTCTTTAATGCTTTCACATGTTTTATCATAAGATCAAAGTCTATCGACTTAGGATGATCATAATTCAGCGCCTCTCTTTCGGCTAATGTAAGCTGCGGATTATCATGATAATAATTATCCTGTGAAAGAATATTCATTCCTTCGATATCGAGCTGTTGGATAATCTTATCAACAACCGTAGTTTTGCCGGATCCTGTCCCTCCTGCAATTCCTATTACAAGCATTCTTCTATAGTTTCTACAAATATACTATTTTAGATGAATGCAAATAAAATATTCCTTATAGAAAATCCATAACAAAAACGTCTGTATCGTAATAAACCGTCATCTTATTTCTTTATAAACTTACTGGAAAATTTGGTGCTTTTTATCGTTAGCACATATACACCACTACTAAGGGATGAAACACTTATACGGTTTTCTCCGTTTCTCAGAATTGTTTCCATCACCCTTCTTCCTTCCATATTGTAAATAATTACATTTTCTTCTTTGTCTAATTTAAGAGTGACAATCAGAATATCTGAAACAGGATTAGGATAAATAGAGACACCATCTTCTTCATCAATTTTTCCTTCGCACTTATAGGCTGGTAATGTATAGCCTGCCGCTTTAAATTCATTAGTTATCGTAACAATATCCTCGCAGGTAAAACCAAACTTACCCAGCATATCAATGGCTGCCTGTCTCACTGCTATTGATGCTTCTTGCTGAGTAGAAGCAGAACTTGTCATCATTAAACCTTCCAAAAGAGCCCTATCAATTTTCTCTTTTCCAATTTTATCGTAAATTCTCATCAATGCGGAAGCCCATATCTGGGCTCTGTCGTAAAAGGATCCTGATCCGGGATATAACATCGTAGAATTGGTAATCCTGCCATTCCAAAATTCATTATGGCCATCCCAGTTGTATACCCAGTTATATTGAGGTGAGGATGTATTCCATTGATTTAAGCTACGACTGTATGACTGTGCCCAATAATCTCCTACTCCTTCACTTAATCCGTCATTATTTGAAAGGCCGCCGGATAGCCAATGATGGATTCCATGCCCCAATTCATGCAAAATAACATCTGCATCTTCAGCATCGTCTACATTTCCCTGTCCGAATTCCAAAGTTCCGGCTACCGTATATCTTGAATTATCAGCTCCATCGAGAGCATGAGGATCATAAAAAACCACACCTGAATTCGTCTCAGGTCTACATACAATTCCCAGCGTTTCATTAATGTACCTTAAGCTGTTATCTATATGCCAGAAAGCATTGACCGCTTCAAAACCCAATTCACTTCTGTTAAATAAAAATTGACTGGTAGCCTGAGAAAATAAACCCGTGTTAGGGGTGCTTAGGTCTTTAATCTCCACATAAGAATTTTTCAGCATGTATAGATTATTCATATATGTTATATCAGATAATGTAACAAGACTCCTAGCATTATCCAGACTAGAATTAGTAGCATCATTATTATCCACATATTGCCCTCCATACACTGTCCCTGTCTTTGACAAAGGATCCGGATTATAAATGTAGGCATTACCCGTTGATAAAGACTTTTCTAAGTTTTTTTTATTTTTTTTAGGGTTCTTAGAATGACTCCTGTTTCCATGGTGATAAAGTGCAATATTCTTGATACTAAGGATTTCACCTATTTTTGCATCTACGATGGTTTCCCAGCTTTCAGGACTTTCATAGGAATTGGTAACCACCCTGTAAACAAGCTTAGTTTCTCCTTTATCAGTTACCCACACAAATAGTTTATTATCTTCATACGTTATATCTCCTTTTATCTTCGCTGCTCCGTGAGCTTTATCTGCTGCTTCAATATAGGATAATACAGGAGTAGTATCTATTTCCTGTACTGATCTTTTGTAACTGTCACTGGATGTATATGTAATTTTCCCGGATTTATTAAAATGTATGATAATTTCAGCTTGAAAAACCGGTATATTATGAATCATTTGCTGAAATCTAAGGGTTTCTCCGCTATTAGATTTTTTAACAGAATGGAGTTTAAGTTCACTAAAACTCTGAATTCCCAAACTTCTGGAGTTATTATCAATCCACTTTCTAGCAGGGATTTCAAAAGAAGATTGTTGGGCAGTTACTCTTAAAAAGCAAAGCAGACAACCTATAAAAAATAAAGTAAATCTCCATTTCATCATGTGTATTTTAATAATTCTTCTGCTAAATTAATAAAAATTACACATATATAAAATTCTAAAAAATCAATTGACGTAATAAGTTTAAATCACAAAAAAGCTGTAATTAAAATTACAGCTTTTAAATTATTTCACTTGTTAATCCTCTTGAAATTAATTTTTCATGCATAGGCTTCAGTAAATCCATCGAGCCGGTTTTCACAGTGCATTTACCTTTATAATGGACAAGAATAGTACATTGTTCAGCCTGTTCCAGAGTATGCTTACATATTTCTATCAGACATTCAATTACATAATCGAAAGTATGTATATCATCATTATGTAGCACCAATTTATAGACATCATCCGTATCTTCCAGAACGAGAACTTCTTCTTCATACTGACGTTTCGGATCTTCGTAGTCTTTTATGCTGTTATAAAAAGTCATTTTATTATAGCGTTTATACTTCTATTTTATCAGATAATTCATTGATAATATTAGGTTCATCATATACCAGTTCCACCAGCTCTACACTTTTATTATTCATTTTAAGAATCTTAAAGTGATAGTCTTCAAGGTCAAACTCCTGATTTTCCTCCGGTATATCTTCAAGTTCATATAAAATAAAACCAGCTAATGAATTATATTCACTTTCTTCAGAAAGAGGTAATTTCTTAGGCAGAAACTCATTAATTTCATCCAATGGTTGAGTTGCTTGTACCCAATAAATATTATCTCCTATTTTATCTACGATTTTATCTTCATCATCTTCTTCATCCTGAATCTCCCCTACAAGTTCTTCTAAAATATCTTCAAGAGTAATAATACCTTCTGTACCGCCAAATTCATCAATAACAATTGCCAAATGCTGCTTTTTACTCTGGAATATTTTTAGTAAATCAGATATTTTTTTACTTCCAACCACAAAGAAAGCCTCCCGCATCAAACTTTTTAAACCATCATGATTAAGCTCCCCTTTTCTTTTTACAAATTCCCGAATAATCTCCTTTGTATAAAAAACACCGATAATATTATCTATGGAATCTACATATACGGGAATTCTGGAATATCCGCTCTCCATGATTTTATTAATAATAACATTGATATCTTCTTCAAAATCAATAGAGGTTATATTCTGTCTTGGAACCATAATCTGCTTGGCAGAATGGTCTGTAAAATCAAAGGCATTTTTTATGATTTCATAATTTTCCTCTTCAATTTCACCACTATCAGCACTTTGTTTTACCAAAAGCTGAAGTTCTTCCGTAGAGTGGATTTCCTGTTCTGAAGCAGGATGTATTTTCATTATTCTCAGAAATGCATTCGACATGGAATTCATTAACCAAATAAATGGTTTAAAAACAGTATAAAATACTCTCAATGGTACTGCTGTTGCCATTGTAGTCGATTCAGATTTCCTGATAGCAATCGATTTTGGTATCAATTCACCAAAAACGATATGCATAATGGTAATCAAAACAAAACTGACTATCAATGAAACTGAAGTAATAGTTGCCTGACTCAGGCTTATATTGAAATAATAAAATCCACTTTCTACCATATGATGCAGTGCACTTTCCCCTACCCAGCCTAATGCAAGAGAAGCTAATGTAATTCCCAACTGAGTTGCCGACAGATATTCATCAAGATGCTTGATAATGTGTTCTGCCTGCTTAGCCATAGAATCACCTTCTGCAGCTTTTAATTGGATTTGTGAGTAACGAACTTTAACTATGGAAAATTCAGCGGCTACGAAAAAGCCATTTAGTAATACAAGAAACAAGGCTAGCAAAAGCCTGACTATGTCCGAGTCCATTTAAATATTTATAATTTTTTACAAAGATATATAAAATAAAAATAACAAAAAAAGCACCGATAGACCTCGGTGCTTAATATTATATTAAAATAATTTTACGAGTTTTTCAAAGCTTCTGCTCCGGATACGATTTCTAAGATCTCGTTTGTAATAGCAGCCTGTCTTGCTTTGTTGTAGAAAATTACTAAATCATTTTTCAAAGCCTGAGCATTATCAGTCGCTTTATGCATTGCTGTCATTCTGGCTCCGTGTTCAGATGCTACTGAATCCAGAATTGCTTTGAATACCTGGGTCTTGATTGACTTAGGAATTAGATTATCTAAAATTTCGTTTCTGTTGGGTTCGAAAATATAATCTGTTTCCACCTGAGGTTCTGTAGTTTCAGGCATTGAAATAGGAAGAAGCTGTTCTGTAGTAACTTCCTGAGTAGCAGCATTAACGAATTTATTATAAATTAAATAAACTTCATCAAATTTACCTTCTTTGAAGTTGCTCATTACTCCTTCAGTAACGTTAGCAACAGTATCGAAGTTTAAATTGTCATAAACAGCACTCTCATTGGAAAAAACAGTACGGCTCTTTCTTACTGCATCAAAAACTTTTTTACCAATTGTAAGAATTTCTACTTCATACTGAGAATTATTCTGAAACTGATTGTTCAGTTCTTTTACAATTGAAGAGTTAAAAGCTCCGGCTAAACCTCTGTTTGAAGTCACAGCAATATAAAGGATTCTTTTAACCTGTCTTTTTTGTGCATAAATAGAAACCTGATCAGGATCTGAACTAGAATTTACATTCTGGATAATTTCCTGTAGTTTTTCGGAATAAGGTCTCAACATTACGATTGCATCCTGTGCTTTTTTAAGTTTCGCTGCGGAAACCATTTTCATAGCACTTGTAATTTGCATCGTAGATGAAATTGAGCTTATCCTTCCTCGTATTTCTTTTAAGTTTGCCATTGTATGTTTTTCAATGTTTAAAGTTCAAGGTTCAAAGCTAAGCTTCAAACCTTAAACATTGAATTTTTTAGTTATATTTTGAAGCTAAATCGTTAGCTGCCTGCTTAAGAACATCAGTAATCTCATTATCGATTTTACCTGCTTTAATAGCTGCCATTGTATCAGGATGCTTTGATCTTAAGAATTCAATATATTCATGTTGGAATTCTTTTACTTTTCTGATAGGAACATTTCTCAATAAGTTCTCAGTTCCAGCATAGATCATTGCTACCTGGCTATCTACCGGAAGTGGAGAGTTTACCGGCTGCTTAAGGATTTCCACGTTTCTTTCTCCTTTGGAGATTACAGCTAACGTGGAAGCATCAAGGTCTGAACCAAATTTAGCAAACGCTTCCAATTCTTTATATTGAGCCTGGTCTAATTTAAGTGTACCAGATACTTTTTTCATTGATTTGATCTGAGCATTACCTCCTACTCTCGATACAGAGATCCCTACGTTGATCGCAGGACGAACCCCTGAGTTGAATAGATCAGATTCCAAGAAGATCTGTCCGTCTGTAATAGAGATTACGTTAGTCGGAATATATGCAGAAACGTCCCCCGCCTGAGTTTCAATAATCGGAAGTGCAGTTAATGATCCACCACCTTTTACGATTGGCTTAAGAGACTCTGGTAAGTCATTCATCTGCTTAGCAATTTCATCATCAGCGATTACTTTAGCTGCTCTTTCCAATAGTCTTGAGTGAAGATAGAAAACGTCTCCAGGGTAAGCTTCACGTCCCGGTGGTCTTCTTAATAACAGAGAAAGTTCACGGTAAGCAACAGCTTGTTTAGATAAATCATCATAAACGATCAAAGCTGGTCTACCTGTATCTCTGAAGAACTCACCTATCGCAGCACCTGCCATTGCAGAATATACCTGCATTGGAACCGGATCTGATGCGTTAGCCGCAACAATTACAGTATATGCCAAAGCTCCTTTATCAGAAAGAGTTTTAACGATTTGTGCTACAGTAGAAGCTTTCTGACCGATAGCAACATATATACAATATACAGGCTTACCTGCATCAAAGAATTCTTTTTGGTTGATGATCGTATCGATAGCAACAGTAGTTTTACCTGTTTGTCTATCACCGATAATAAGCTCTCTCTGTCCTCTTCCTACAGGGATCATAGAGTCAATCGCAACGATACCTGACTGTAATGGTTCAGTTACCGGCTGTCTGTAAATAACTCCGGGAGCTTTTCTTTCTAATGGCATTTCATATAAATCCCCAGAAATAGGACCTTTACCATCAATAGGGTTACCAAGAGTATCTACTACTCTTCCTAACATTCCTTCTCCTACTTTAATAGAAGAGATTCTGTTGGTTCTTCTTACTGTATCTCCTTCTTTTACTAATTTACTTTCTCCCAAAAGAGCAACCCCTACGTTGTCTTCTTCAAGGTTAAGTACAATACCTTCTACATCACTAGAAAATTTAACCAACTCTCCGTATTGTACGTTTTCTAACCCGTATACACGAGCAATACCATCACCGATGGTTAAAACCGTACCTACTTCCTCAATATTGGATTGAGTATCGAAGTTGGCCAATTGTTGTTTTAAGATCGCAGATACTTCTGCCGGATTTATTTCTGCCATTGTATGGTTGTTTTTCTTAATTTAATTGAAAATCTTTTTTAACTTGATTTAATTTGGTCTTCACAGATGCATCGATCTGCTGATCTCCCACTCTTAGGATGTATCCTCCTAAAATCTCAGGATTGATTGTTACATTCAAATCAAAATTAGAATCTTTAACAAGATTGGTAGATTTTATAATCTGGTCGATATTTTCTTTTGAAATTGAAGTAGCAGTAGTTAATGTTACTCTCTGTACTCCGTTAATATCTTCCACTTTATTGATATATTCCTGAGCTATATTTTTCAATTGATTCTCACGTCCTTGCTTGATCACTAATTTGATCAGGTTTTGAGAAGAATGTGATAAGCTTTTGAAAACTTCGTTTGCTACTTCTATTTTCTTTTTAGAATCAATGTAAGGTGTAAGGAAAAACTTATTCAGATCTTTAGATTCAGACATAAGTTTCACTACATCTTTCATTTCAGAAAATACAGTAGCTGTTTGCCCTGATTCATTAGTAAAATCAAGCAAACCTTGTGCGTATCTTTTAGCTACTTTAGATGTAAGCATTCTTAGTTAAGGTTAGATTTGTTTAAATAATTTTGAACCAGCTCATTTTGAGCTTCACTATTATCAAGCTTTTGCTTTAAGATAGATTCTGCAATATTTACAGACAGAGCACCGATCTGAGTTTTAATATCTGCCATTGCTGCATTCTTTTCAGCTTCGATAGTTTGTTTAGCAGCAGCGATTAATTTATCTCCTTCTGCTTTAGCTGCATCTTTAGCTTCTCCTACAATTCTATCTTTAATTTCTCTTGCTTCTTTAAGAATAGCGTCTCTTTCAATTTTAGCTTCACGAATAATTCTTTCATTATCTGCTTTAAGATCTTCCATTTCTTTTTTAGCCAATTTTGCTTGGTTTAATGCATCTACAATAGAAGTCTCTCTATCATTAACAGCATTTACAATTGGTTTCCAAGCGAATTTTGCTAGAAGAAACAACAGGATAACAAATGTAAGCGTCATCCAAAATAAAAGTCCAATTCCAGGTTCAATAATTCCCATATCTGTAAATTCTTTTTTTAATTGTATTAATTATGGATTGTTTTTAAAATTCTTAGCAGCAGCCAACCGCTTTACTGCTAAGAATATTTTTTTGAGGATAATTACTTGATGAAAGCACCAAAGATAATTGCGATAAGACCAGCACCTTCAATAAGACCAGCAGCAATAAGCATTGCTCCTTGAATCTTACCAGCTTGCTCCGGTTGTCTAGCAATAGCATCCATCGCATGACCACCGATTTTACCGATACCAAGACCTACTCCTAGTACTGCTAAACCGATACCTACGTAAATTAATCCTGCTCCAGTTGATAAATCCATAATATTAAATATTTAGTTAAAAATTATTTTTTCTAATTAGTGAGCATGTTCTTCATGACCATGATCGTGCTCTGCCACTGCGATACCTATAAACAATGCAGATAATACTGTAAAGATATAAGCCTGTAATGCCGCTACCAATAACTCTAATACCGAAACAAATAATGCCAGTGGTACAGATGCAAATCCTAAAAACGGGGTTTTAAAGATAAAGATCAGGGAGATAATTGCTAAGATCATGATATGCCCTGCTGTAACGTTTGCGAAAAGTCGCATCATTAAGGCAAATGGTTTTGTGAAAACTCCAATGATTTCAATCGGAACCATGATCGGATATAATAAGATTGGAACCGGTGGCATAAAGATATGCTTCCAGTAATCTTTATTTGCACTGAATAATGTGATTAATAATGTAATAATTGCTAATACAGCTGTAATTGCTATGTTACCTGTAAGGTTAGCACCTCCAGGGAAGAAAGGAACCAGTCCGAAAAGGTTATTAAACCAGATAAAGAAAAATGCAGTTAAAAGATAAGGCATATATTTTTTATACTTAACTGATCCGATATTCGGAATAGCCACTTCATCTCTTATAAATACGATTACAGGCTCCATTAATTTCCCAAAACCTTTTGGTAATTGAGACTTTTTATAATTCCTTGCCATTCCTATGAATACAATCATCATAAAGATAACAGACAAAAGCATAGAAGCCGCATTCTTTGTAATGGAAAGATCAAAGAAAACATCATCAGCTTTCTGCTTCCCTCCTATTATAGCAAATAATGTAGCTTTTTCAATACCTTTAGTAGAAACTACCTGTCCATGCTCCATTGTATACCCATCATGTTCATGACCGTGAGCAATACTGCTGGAAAGAAAAGTATGCCATCCTTCTTTATCTTTAATGATTACAGGCAAAGGGATAGAAACATGGTGTTCTTCACCGTTTTCATCTTTTGTAGTCCATAAATGCCATTCATTCGAATCACCAATGTGTTCCATGATCATTTTGGTAGCATTGAAGTTCTCACTTTCTGTATGCTCTACTTTTTCAGCTAACTCTTCGCCTTCCGATGTATGCTGAGCAGATACTAAACCACTCATAAACATAAATAAAAATGCGAAAAATAATGAAGAAATCTTTCTGTTCATATCTCTTTTTTAATCGTGTGCAAATATATTGATTTTATTAAAAATTACCAATACTAAAAATTGATTTTTATCATCAAAAAAATCAGGACCTGTTGATCAGTTTTATTACGAAGAAATAAATAAAAAAAGACGCTGCTATAAAACAAAGAACAAGGAATAGAAAATTATTTCGGGTATGCTCCAAAATAATTAAGGAAAAAATTATCCAAAAAAGATCCTTTGCTATATTTATCACCAAGAATTTCATCCCTGCATCGGGCTTATTATAAAGG
>NZ_JALAHD010000062.1 GCF_022712095.1 Chryseobacterium sp.
ATTCAATAGTATTCTGAATTCGGAAATCTATTCATTTCTTGACCGATATATCAAAAGAGATCATGAAACTTATTTTGATAAGATTTTTATTAATGAAAAGGAGTATCATTTCTCTGTTTTCAAGCATGAAGATTCTATTTTTCTGGAATTTGAGGAAGTATTGGAAAACCCCCATAAACACATCACCAATAAATATGACAATATCTATATGATCGATAATGATCAGGAAATTTGGGATCAGCTTCTCAATACACTTTCCAAAATCGTTAATTATGATCGTATGATGGTTTATCAGTTTATGAATGATGGCTCCGGAAAAGTAATAGCTGAAAAAGTGAAAGGAGACATCGAAAGTTATTTGGGACTGCATTATCCTGAACATGATATTCCTAAACAGGCTAGAGCTCTTTATTTATTGAAAAGAAAAAGAATATTCAGTGATATTAATGCTGAACCGGTCCGGTTGCTAAGTAAAACTGAAGAAAATATAGATCTTACCTATACAGCTTCCCGGGGAATGTCCCCTATTCATGGACAGTATCTTAAAAATGCCGGTGCTGCTTCCAGTTTTAGTGTGTCTATTATTATCGATGATAAATTATGGGGATTAGTTACCTGCCAGAATACGACCCCCCGGCATATTGATCTGGAAGATAGAGTACAGGCTGGAATCCTGACAGCTCTCGCTTCCAATGCTTATTCTTCATTTAAAGCAAAAAAGGAGCTGGAATATCGTGTTAATCTGAACGCAAAAACTTCAGCATTAAAGGCTGAATTTCTCAAACATACCACTTTATTTGAATCTCTTTTAGAAAATATCAAAGAACTCAGACGTCTGCCTGAAGCAGATGGTTTTGCTATAGTATCCAGTGATTCTATTGTAACCAATGGATCTACACCGGAGATTTTCGTTATAGAGAATATAGTTAACTGGGCTTCGGAATTTATATCGGAAGAGATTTATATCAACCGAAGTTTTTTAAAAGAACATGGGGAACTTCTGAATCTGGATAAGAAGAGTGCAGGTATTATTATATACTGTATTGAAAAGGAGAAAAGAGAAATGCTGATTTGGTTCAGGAAAGAATTCGATGAACATATCCGCTGGGCAGGAAGTCCTGAAAAAATAATAGAATTGTTCTCACAAAACGGAGAAGAAAAAAGAATGGTTTCTCCCAGAACATCCTTCCAGGTTTTTAATGAAGATATAAGAGGAAATTCAAAAAGATGGAGCTCACGAAGTATAATGACTATCCGTGCTATCCGCAATGTTATTCTGGAAACTTCCCATAAACAATATAATACAATAAAGGAGCTTAATAATCAGCTTCAGAAAGTAAATGAAGAACTGGATAGTTTTTCTTATACAATTTCCCATGATCTTGGAACTCCGCTGACTGTAATGAAGCTCAATGCCCAAATGCTGCTTGCGGGTCTGGATAATACCGAGAAAAATAAGAATAAACTGAATGCTATTATTGAAGAGATTGATAATATGGCAGAGATGATGCATGACGTATTACAGCTAAGCCGTGCTAAACACAGCAGTATTCAGCTGGAAAACCTTACAACGGTAAGGACGATTCAGAAAATATCTGAAAACGCACGAATTACCTACGAAACTCCCAAAAGTGAAATTGTCATAAAAGAATGTCCTGACGTATTGGGAGATAAAACCATGCTTCATCAGGTTTTTCTGAATATCATTAATAATGCGGTTAAATATTCGTCTCAGAAGGAAGCTCCCAAGGTAGAAATCTGGGGTACTGAAGAAGGTGATGAGATCATTTATCGTATTTCGGATAATGGAATCGGAATACCCGAGGAAGACAAACATAAGATGTTTAAAATATTTAATAGAATGGATAATGCGAAAAAGTTTAAGGGAAATGGGGTAGGATTATCTATTGTGCATAGAATAATGAAGAGAATCGGCGGAAGTGTAGATTATGAAAGTGATGAAAACGGAACATGCTTTATTCTTACCTTTCAAAAACCCTTATGATTATTAATATAAATATAAAATATGGTATCTGAATATCTAAAACAAAACACATCAGAATTTCATGATGCTGCTGAAAAATTATTCAATTCTGAAAAAATCTTCAATAAAACCTTTACTTTAGAAGATTACAGAAAGATCATTTCTACCAATTACCTTATGCTGCTACATTCGGAAGATAAGATTTTAAGTAGTCTATCCAATGAAATTTCTAATGAACTTCAATTAGACCAGCGAAAAAAATTACATCTTATTGAAAAAGACCTTCAAAGCTTATCGATAAACAGTCGGGAAACAACTTACGATCTTCAGGTGGATAACGAGCATGAAGCATTGGGGATGTTATATGTGATAGAGGGTTCTACTTTAGGTGGGAATGTAATAGCTAAACAACTTTCAAAGACAGAAGGCTTTGATGGGATAACCTTTAATTTTTTCGGTTGTTACAAAGAGAATACAGGACCTATGTGGACTAATTTCAAGGAAGTCCTGAATCGTGAAGTGGCAGAAGAAAATTATCAACATGTATTAGCGGGTGCTAAAAAATTATATACCTTTTTACTCAATGTGAATTAATTCTTATTCAAAACATTTAATTATTTATTTCAGAGCTAA